>CAWVTW010000155.1:0-3218 GCA_963933175.1 uncultured bacterium | reverse complement strand
AAAGTGATTGTTACTGATAATGAAGAAGCTTCTGATACGGCTACTTTTATTTTGGATATATTAAGAGTTCCTCGACCGGAAATTAAGGTGGCTGTCGTTCAGAATAATGCTTTTTCCAATTATTTACAAGTGATCGTTTCTGATACAGTTTCAAAAACAAAATTTATTTCTCTGGAAGTTCAAAATGAGGATATTGATCTAGACACTATTGCTGCTTTTACTTGGGCAGGAGATTTTAATTTTAGTACTGCAGGAAATTATTCAATTGATGTTCTTGCTATTGCGGATGTAGGAGATACCGTAGTTACCGAATTAATAGCATTGGCTGCTGCAAGGGAAGCGAGTCGCTGGTTTGGACGTAGCGTAGATGGACGATTCTCAGTGGCAGGTGATCCTGGATCCGTGTCTTACGATCAGTCATTTATCATAGTGGATTCTTCCTTGTTTGCCGACGATTTTAATGATCAGGCATCTTATGTCTTGGGTGATGAGTTTTTTGAATTTGGGAAACCTATTGAAGTTCGATTTGGTAGCCAACGTAATGATTTGGCTATTTATAGACGGAAAAATGGCGTGACCTGGGAAGAACTGCCATCAATCTCAAAAGATGGTGAAATTTTTACCTTTTCAGAGAAAACTGGGTATTTCAAATTAGGACCTAAAACAATCATTGTACCTGAAGAAACAAATATTCACCAGAATTACCCGAATCCATTTAACCCATTGACTACAATCATGTATGACATTGGTTTGATGGATGGTCTTAGCCAAAATGTGTCAATCACTATTTTCAATCTAATAGGTCAACATGTTAAAACACTGATCCACGATAAAGACCAAGTTGGTCAATTTACTGTACAATGGAATGGTCAGAATGAATTTGGACAATCCATGTCAACCGGTGTTTATTTTATTCAATTGACGACACAAACCGGAATTGTCAAGAATAAGAAAATGATGTTACTCAAATGATGAATATTTTAAAAAATACTTTTGTCACCCTAGGGTTGGGATTTTGCCTTATCTTTATCCCAAATTGCCGTGGAAATATTATTGCATCAGAAGAAGAATTAGCTGATTATGGATGGGTCATGTACGAAGAACATAATTTTCTTGATGCAATAGACTGGTTTCGCGATGCCATCAAAAAAGATACACTTTATAATGATTCTTACAATGGGATGGGGTGGACTATGGGGCACTTACGCCAGGCAGATTCATCCGTCCATTATTTTGAAAAATACCTTGCCAAGGACACATCATTTTCGAATATCTTGGATTTTTATGCCGGATTAAGCTTTGCCTATAATGCCCTTGGGAAGAATTCAGAAGCACGAACAAACTGTAATATATTTTTTGGAAAACAAAATCTAATTTTGAATCCGGGATGGGAGTTCAGCCATAACAAAAAAATTAATTATTTAGATGTTCGATTGATCCAAGCAGTTTCAGAATTCCGATTAGGTCTTTTGGAGAACTGTCAAGAATCCATCAATCAGATATACAAGGATAGTGGATCTTCAACAATAGTTGATGAAGATTATACCACCCCCACGGGCCAATCAGTTTTGGCCACCCATCTCGCTACGCTCTCAGACCAACTTCGAAATTCATAAATGTCAGATCGGAAAGATCTATTCCCATCCAGAAAAAATCATAAAGACTGGATGAAGGAATCTATACGTCTTGCTCAAAAAGCATTCTCGGAGGGAGAAGTCCCTGTGGGAGCGATTGTCGTAAAAAATGATAATATTATTGGCCGGGGTTATAACCAGCGAGAGCGGTTAAATGATCCTACGGCTCATGCGGAAATCCTTGCGATTACCGCAGCATCAAGTACATTAGAAGATTGGCGTTTATCGGATTGTACTTTATATGTGACAAAGGAACCTTGCCCCATGTGCGCAGGCGCAATCATCAATTCCCGTGTTTCAAACCTCATATTTGGGGCTTATGACGAAGAAAAAGGGTGTTGTGGATCCTTGTATCAATTATGCGGCGATAGGCGCTTAGACAGCCGAACAGCGGTAAAAGGTGGCGTGGAGGAAGATAAGTGTACCGCAATCCTTCAAGAATTTTTCAATTTAAAACGAGAGAAGGGAACCATTTAGGTATTGCTATTTGACTCACATGAATGTCTATCTTGAACTATTAAAGAACAAAACACCTTTTATTGATCTTCGATCACCAATAGAATTTGCCAAGGGAACTTTTCCACAGAGCGTTAATCTTCCTATTCTTAATAATGACGAGCGTGCAGAAGTTGGCAAAACCTATAAACACCATGGGAATGCTGCTGCTGTCGAATTAGGTCATCGATTGATATCGGGTGACCATAAGGAGATCAGAGTCTCTGGTTGGGAAAAATTTATCGATAAAAATCCGTCAACATGGATGTATTGTATGCGAGGGGGACAGCGATCCAATATTGCACAAGATTGGTTAGATGATATTGGAGTAAAGGTACCTATTGTTAGCGGTGGTTACAAAGCTCTCCGGCAAGCTTCCCTAGAAATTTTGGATTCTGTAAAGGATGATAAAAAACGATGGATCATCTTAGGCGGGAGGACAGGGACAGGTAAAACTGTCATTCTGAATCAAATAGAATCTTCTATTGATCTGGAACACCATGCAGAACACCGCGGGTCTGCGTTCGGTGGATTTCTTTCACAACAACCTTCGCCAATAGATTTTGAAAACAGATTAGCAATTAATTATCTCCGCCATGATCATCAAACCTTAGTTTTGGAAGATGAGAGCAGAAATATCGGAAAAGTTGCAATTCCTAATATTTGGTTTCAAAGAATGCAGAATTCAGAAATGATATTCATAGAGATCTCATTAGAAGAACGGATCCAAAACATCATAGAAGATTATGTCATCACCCCAATAGGTGATGGTATTTCAAAGACGGATCTATTACTTTCTCTGCGGTCATCTTTAATGAAAATACAAAAACGATTGGGTGGTGATAATTTTCGCGAGATAAGGAATAAAATGGATCAAGCGTTCCTGGATTCAAAAAACTATGGACAGGAAGCCTGGATTAAACAATTGCTGAATGTGTATTATGATCCCTTATATGATTACCAGATCAAATCAAAGGTCAACCGATGTATTTATCAGTCAGACACGAAAGGTGTTACAGAATTTTTATCTGAATTAGAGTCTGACTAGGATCAAAGTTATATTAGCAAACTGACAGTAGCCAGGAAGCC
>CAWVTW010000154.1:0-3240 GCA_963933175.1 uncultured bacterium | reverse complement strand
AAGGATGCTTTTAGAGTATTATTCTAATTCTTCCTTGAACTTTTTAAAGAAAACGAACCATTATTCAATTAACACTTTTCGGCACGTTCAAGGATTGAATTTATTTATATGAAATTCACAGTTCAAAATTCTGATTCAAATACATCTGCCCGAACGGGTATTTTAAAAACCGATCACGGTGAAATAGAAACGCCCATATTTATGCCCGTGGGGACAGTAGGTGCTGTTAAAACCATGGCACCCCAAGAGTTGAAAGATGTTGGTTCCCAAATTATTCTTGGGAATACCTATCATCTTTATTTGCGTCCAGGCATTGATGTTATAAATGAAGCAGGCGGACTCCACAAATTCAATTCTTGGGATAAACCCATTTTAACAGACAGTGGTGGATTTCAGGTATTTTCACTGGCACGACTCAATAAGATCAGCGATAAAGGTGTGGAATTTCAATCTCATTTGGATGGTAGCCGTCATTTATTCACTCCGGAATTTTCCATGGAAATTCAGCGGAATTTGGGTGCGGATATTATTATGGCATTTGATGAATGTCCTCCAGGTGATTCTGATGATAGAACAGTTCGAGATGCTGTAGAACGAACAACAGGATGGATGAAACGATGCCACGATTGGTTGAATGGAAATCCAGAGCTATATGATTTTGAGCAAACCGTATTCCCTATTATTCAAGGGGCTGTGAATCACGAATTGAGACGAAAGAGTGCAGAAGAGTTATTTCAATATTCAACGTGCGGAATGGCCATTGGCGGATTGGCTGTAGGTGAAGAAAAAAATGCAATGATGGATACAGTTGAATTTTGTGATACCGTTTTACCGAAAGATCAGCCACGATATTTGATGGGTGTGGGCAAACCATCTGATTTGTTAAAATCTGTTCGCCGTGGCGTAGATATGTTTGATTGTGTTATGCCAACTCGCAATGGAAGAAATGGGCATATTTTCACATCGGAAGGTGTGATTAATATTAAGAATGAAAAGTTCAAACATGATTTTTCACCTATTGATCCGAATAGTTCTCATGCTTGGGGACGAACTTTTTCAAGATCATATGTTCGCCACCTTTTTAATATTAATGAAGTGCTGGGGCTTCGCATTGCATCCACGTTGAATTTATCCTATTATCTTGATCTGATGGCAGCAATGAGACATCAGATTAATGAAGGGAATTTTGATACTTGGTCTAAATCTTTGTTGAGCAAAATGGAAAATCAAAAAGGAATGTAATGTCTGATATTTTGGTGAGGGTCATTGATGCTTATATATTTAATCAAACAATTGATGGAATAAAATTTCTGCTCATGAAACGAGCAAAAACAAAAATGTATGAACATTTGTGGCAAGGTGTCGCAGGGAAAATTGAAGTTGGAGAAACAGCCCCTGAAGCAGCCATCCGAGAATTAAAAGAAGAAACTGGCTTTGAACCGGTTCGCATGTTTGTGGCAGATCATGTAAGTAAATTCTATGAGACCTATGGAGATAGAATTAATCTTGTCCCAGTTTTCGGAATTGAAGTTGATCGGGAAGATGTAATAATTTCTGAAGAACATTGTGAGTTCAAATGGGTAGACTTTGAAATTGCAAGAGACACATTGGTTTGGAAAGGGCAAAAAGAAGGGATCACTGCTGTGAACAATATGCTAAACTCAAACGATAACCGCATCAAATGGTCCGAAGTAGATTTAAACACAAAGGGAACCAAATTCACAAAGTAAATTCTTGAAGTACTTTTGAGTACTTTATATTTAATAAAGGAGAGAAAATGTTAGAAAAAGGAACAAAAGCACCGGCGTTTACACTGGATGATCAAGGTGGAAATTCTGTGAGTCTCAGTGATTTTGAAGGCCAAAAAGTATTACTCTGGTTTTATCCAAAAGCCAGTACACCTGGCTGAACGATTGAAGGTCAGGAACTCCGGGATGAGTTTCAAAATTTTCAGGATAAAAATACTGTCATTCTTGGTATGAGTGCAGATTCAGTTAAGGCTCAAAAGAACTTTTGCGATAAACAATCCTTTCCGTTTCAGCTATTATCGGATCCGGATAAATCAACCATTCAAGCCTATGAAGCTTGGGGAAAAAAGAAATTGTATGGGCGGGAATATGAAGGAATTTTTCGTTATTCCTATTTGATTGATGAAAAAGGGATGATTGAAAAAGCTTATGATAAAGTGAAAGTGAAAGAACACGCACAAGAAGTTCTCTCTGATATTAGTTAAACACGGAGGTTGTTGAGATAAAAAAGGAAAACTTTTGCAGTCTTTTTGTACTCCGTGTTTATGATTTTAAATGAAACGCGTTATCATAAAAACTTTTTTCATTTAACTTATCATCTAAATATCCCATCATAATAGAATGTCCTTGAATTTTTAGTAATTTTTCATGGATAGCTAAATCTGTTAAATGTAGTGGTATTTGCCCCTTAGTTAAAACCGCAGAATTTTCTGGGCAAATTGCCAATTCATTATTTCCAAAGTCTTTTAGGTTTTTTAAATCTTTTCTTATAATAAAATCAGAATCAGATTCTCCTATTGTGAGTTCAGGGTTTTGAGTATCAAAAATACAACCACAATAAATGGGAAGAATTGCTTTTAAAACTGCCCATGCTGATGATATAGGTTTTAAGCTGCAAGAGAATCGAGTTCTACTTTTTAGATTGATAACTTTCTGAATACTATTAGTATTAACTAAAAGATTATAATGGGAAAGCTTAATTCCCATACCTTTTTCAAAAGTGACCAATGCTTCGTTATCGAGTAAAGGTTTGTATTTTGGATCGAAGCTTGTTGGGAGATCTTTGATGGCATCAAAAAGATTGATCCCTGATTTTATTACAAGATTTGTATCACAAAGTGTTTTTACAGAACCTAAAGATTCATTTGCAGGAATAACTGCAATCGCTCCCAAGTGCCAAATTCCAAAAAGAAGGATCTCTGTTTGAGGAAAATCTAATTCAGTAAGTATAATTCGTTCTTTTGGTTTGAGTCCTATGCTGTCTAACCAATGGGCAGTTTGTTGGATCAATTCATAGAATTTCAGATTTGTGATGCTGAGTTTTTCAAAGATTACTTGTTCAGAAAATTTGATATTCTGCCCTTCGATCAATGAGCGCATTGATGGATATGGAATCATGTATTCAATCGGCTCCACATTTCCAATACACTGGGCCTGGTAAATTTGTTTCTTAAGGTCTATTTTCACGGTAAAAAATTAAGAGGGAAGAATC
>CAWVTW010000153.1:0-3261 GCA_963933175.1 uncultured bacterium | reverse complement strand
ACAGGCTCAAAAGAATATAGTTTGAAAATAATGAGAATTGTTCCACCATAATAAACCATCTTTATCACAAATCCCGTTGCGATGGTTTTTGTGACAAGTTGAACATCTTTTTTTGAAGCACTCAATACAAAATACATAGTTGCTACCCCAGCCAACACAGGGAGCATCCATCCTAAAAATAATTCAATTTGATATTCTGGATAAAATCCCGCCGCCAATCCAAGAATCCCTACAGAAACCATTAAACCATAAAGAAACAATTTCAACGTTTATGTGTCCAAATCGTTTTTGCTAAGTGATAAAAACCGGTAATCAATCCAATACCCAATCCCACTAAAATACCTATCGGTTTTGTTCCTCTTGATGAATCAATATACCAGCCCAATAATGTAAAAATGAGAACAGAAGCCAAAAGTGTATAAGATGCAGATGCGGCTGGTCCGGATTCTTTTACAATATTTTGAAAATATTCAAGTGACCGTCCCAGTTCAAAACCGGATCGGTCTTTAGGATCGGTCATTGCTATAAGTTGGTATTTTCTGAATCACGATCCACTATGTCGCACTTCCCTTCAAACTGGGCGCCATCTTCAATGAGCAATTTCCTATAAACAATATCACCCTTCAGGATACATTTTTTCCCAAGAATTACTTGACCGCCAGCTGCAATATCACCTACAACAGTTCCACCAACTCGAATATGGCTTCCTGATATGTTACCCTGAACCAAAGCGTTTTGTGCAACACGAACAGGACCATCTGTTATAACATCCCCATGAACCTGACCATATATAATAATCCCTTCCAGAAGTTTCACCGGTCCATCAATCCTAGCATCAGCGCCAATCATAGTATGAACATTTTGAAAATTGATCTTACTCATGGAGAGAAGTTAAATCTGTTGCACGGTATTCTGGGAAATAGATCAATGGGTCCATAGCAACAAATTCCTGCCAGACTTCAAAATGTAAATGCGGACCAGAGGACACACCCGTATTTCCAACAAGACCTATTACTTCACCACGAGTAACAGGATCCAACTGTTTTTTAAAATTCTGCTGATTGTGCCCATAGTGCGTAAAATAATCATCACCATGATATAAAATGAGCATGTTTCCGAATTCATAATTCCAGCCTGAATAAACAACAACACCGGATGCCGCGGCTAAAATCGGCTCCCCTTCTTTAGCTACAATATCGATTCCATGATGTGTCTCTGAGATAAATAACCCAGGTTTCCCCGATCGTTGTGTTACAAACCCCTGAATAGGCGCAATAGATGGAATATTCTCAATAAATGAAACCAAATTTCCAACAGTAGAGACGGCATTTGTAATGGAATCGGACACGACAGGACGTTCATCAAAATCCAATTTTGACCCAAGCGAATGACGAATTAATTTATCCATCTGTTTCATCCGTTCAAGATCCCGCGTCAGTTCCAATACTTTGAGACGTTCTGTGGCAAACTGGTCATGCCGATCCTTGATCTCTGTATAATTTGCTATTTTCGGAACGTAATAGAATAGAAGACCCAAAACACACGTTAAAAGGACTACCACAGAAAAGAGTACCGTCTGAATAGCTGTTTTAGATAAATGATAAGACTTGGAGCTGGACTCATCGTCCGGGATAAACATGATAGTGTATTTTTCCGGTTTCACGGGAAGGTCAGGATATAGAATTGATCAGGTCAAGAATACGTTCAAGGTCATCATCAGAAAAATATGAAATTTCAATAGCACCACCTTTTTTCCCTGGTTTCAGTGTCACTTTTGTACCTAAAACTTCTATCAATTGATTTTCAAGTGCCTGAATTTGATGGGACTTTTTGGAGAAAATAATCTTCTTCTTTTTGGGTAGTTTAGTTGATGCCTTCACTAAAGCTTCTGCACCTCGAACACTCAGATCCTTATTCAAGATGGCCTTCCATATCTTATTCATAGCCGGCCCGGTTTTTGCCTGAAGAATGGCTCGGGCATGTCCCGCAGAAATATCACCTTTTCTTAAACTTTTTCTAATGTCCGGCGGTAATTTCAATAATCGAAGTGAATTAGAAACAGTGACTCGCTTCTTCCCAACGGCTTTTGCAATAGCTATGTGAGACATTTCAAATTTGGAATTCAATACAGCATATGCTTCCGATTCTTCCAACGAGTTCAAGTCTTCCCGCTGAATATTTTCAATCAATGCCATTTCCATCATTTCAGCATCATCTTTAACGGTAATTACATATGCAGGAATGGTTCTTTTTCTGCATTTTTTCGATGCGCGCCAGCGACGCTCACCAGCAACTAATTCATAACCATCTTCAGTATCCCGAACTGTAACGGGAGTTAATACACCTTTTTCTTTGATTGATGCAGCTAATTCTTCCAGGGCCGATTCATCAAAGTGCCTGCGGGGCTGGTTTGGGTTCGGACGGATTTCTTTTAATGGGATCTCCGTCACACCCGGCTTTGTAGCGACTGTCTTTTTACCCGGTTTTTTCTTCTGTTCCGCTTCCGGGCGAATCAGGGCTTCCAAGCCTTTTCCTAATCTATTAACTGACACGTTGGAGTATTTCCTCTGTCAAACTCATATAATTTCTGGCACCGGTTGAATTGGCATCATATAAAAGGGCTGGTTTTCCAAAACTCGGTGCTTCACTTAATCGGACGTTACGATGAATGAATGTTTTAAACAATTTATCCTTAAAAAAACCATTTACTTCTTTCACCACTTGTTTGGATAAATTCAATCGACTATCATACATGGTCATTATGATACCAGCGATCCCCAATTTTTTATTCAAATGACGTTGTACCAACCGAACTGTATTCAACAATTGGCCCAACCCTTCCAAGGCAAAATATTCGCATTGAATTGGGATTACCAGTGCATCGGATGCAGTAAGCGCATTGATCGTCAGTAGACCCAGTGATGGTGGACAATCGATAATAATGATTTCATAACTTTTCTTAATATCTTTCAGCACTTTCATGAGCTGATATTCCCGGGCCATGATGCTTACAAGTTCAATTTCGGCCCCTACAAGGTCGTTAGTTGAAGACACAATATCCAAATGTGAAAAAGATGTTTTGGTAATGGCATCTTTAATTCCATCACCTTTTATTAGGACATCATAAATTGACCCATTTGTCTTTTCGAAAAGAGCCGATAATCCTGTGGTTGCATTGGATTGGGGATCTAAATCAATGAGAAGTGTACGAACCTCTGAAACTGCCATACTCAATGCGACATTGACTGCGGATGTGGTCTT
>CAWVTW010000152.1:0-3274 GCA_963933175.1 uncultured bacterium | reverse complement strand
GCATCTTGAATCAACTGCCAAAGATGTTTATAATTAATGATTATTGGGTTCCATGTATTGGCAGGTCGTAGTATGCCATAAACCGGTTTTACATCGGCCAGTTCCGGTTGGAATGTGCCAAAAATTTTATCCCAAATAATGAGGATCTGACTGTAATTCTTATCCAAATATTCCGGATTTATGCCATGATGAACGCGATGGTGGGATGGCGTAACAATGACCTTTTCCAGCCAGCCCATTTTATCTATGATACGCGTGTGATACCAGAATTGCATAAAAAGGTGGATAGGCCCCAGAACGGCAAAAATAGATGCGGGAACACCCAGGAGTGCAGCGGGAATCATGAGGATAGCACCAAATCTTACAGTGTCAGAAATGGATTGCCGAAGTGCACAGGAGAGGTTGAACTCTTCACTGCTATGGTGAATGATGTGGCGATTCCAAAAAATATTCACACGGTGATTTAAGCGATGGAGCCAATAACCCGTAAAATCCTGAACGATAAAAGCAACAAATACCGCAGCCCAAACTGGTTCCAACTTATAAAGGGTTAAATGATTAACCAGCCACGAATAACTGATAATCACCAGACCATACTTGAGTCCATCCCGGGCTGTATTAGTAATCCCGGAACTTAAACTGGAGATCATGTCCGCGGGATTGTTTACATGAATACCCATCCTTTTTGCTGCAACTATTTCAATGCCTATCAAAACCATAAAGATCGGTATGGCAACCATGAGAGATGAAATATAAAAACTCATATTTATTTCATGAAATGAAGCGTCATCTGGTTTCCTTCACTATCTAATAAGACAGCCATAAACCCATGCTCTTTTCTGTTCGTTTTTCATATTGACTCTTTTAGGGTATCCGCCCTACATGGAAATTATATAATAATTCTTGCCCAAAGTCCGGGTTAAATTGGTGCAGTGTATCACCACTCAAGGATAAAAATCGGACTTCACCATTAATCCCAATCTTTTCCGGGGCACTGTTTCGGTTCCACCAATGAACAGAGATACCATCTTCCATATAATCTTTTAATAGGAATTGATAGTCACCGTTATTGATTTTCATCGTGATATTGTATTCAGTTGAATCTGAAAAACTATCATCAGAATACAAAACAGTTCCATCAAGATCAGAAACCGTAAATGAATTTTCCCGAGCGCGATCCAAACTATTTGTTTTGATTTGTAAGGTGAATTCATTCGGGAATATGTTAGGTAAAGGAATCACTGATGTTAGTTGATCATTCAATGGGTTTTCATCTAATTCACCATTGGGATTTGAAACGATAACTTCAAAAACAATATTTTTTGACAGCCCATGCCAATTGGGAATGGGGAGATAAACTTCATCACTTTCAAGGAATGATAAATTTCCACTCCATTTATAAATGGATTTTTTCCGTTTTTTTAATCCATAATGTATTTCCAATGAATGGAGATCATATCCACCCGTATTTTTAATGAGAATTCTGGGATTACCTAATGTTGGGTTGACCCGGGAATATTCTTCTTTAGAACTTGGCGCGATGATGTCAAAGATCTCCGCATCATTTTTAAAATTTGGTTGACCATAAGAAAATAATTGATGCGCCATGCGAAATTCACCATCTTTTTCACCGTTGTCAGAATAGGGCTCAATTCCATAGTCAATGGCAATGGAATCTCCAACTTTTACAAAGGGCGTAAGTTCAAATTCGTATTCATCCACTTTGGTCCCAGGGCACCAACCAGCTCGATCAAATGGCCATGTTCCACCTTGGGGATAAATTGGATTATTCCCGCAATCTTTCCAAACATTCCACCGGAAAAGTTCATACCCATTCATATAATAGGTGTGGGTTTTACTGTCCCATTCGCAACAGTTTCTTGGTCCGGAATGTCCGTGACCTGAAATTACCGCTTTCATTTTGAAGCCTTTGGCTTCAGGCAAAAGTTGAATCTTTGTTTCCTTTAAGATCTCGTTGTCAGATAATGCAGAATACTTATGATGGCCATAGGGGAAAATATTTTCCACTTTTAAAACCTCCCGAGCAGGTATTCCTTTAATAAATAGAAATTTCAGGTCCAATAATTCTTGATTATTTCCCACGGTTACAAATCGTTCTCCTCGTAAAAGTGGCGCGTAGTCTGTCATGTCGTAAGTCCATTCCCAACCATTTTCACCGCCCATAACAAGCCGCTTGCCATAAGGCGTAACAAAACTGCCAATTGAAAATATTTCTGTTGAATCTCCCCTGGGAACATCAACAAATGTATTCCAGATATAGTCCCATTCTCCACAGGGATATTTATCTCCTTGGGTGGCAGAATCACATTTTAACGTTTGCACCATGATGATCTTTGCCCAGGATTCATTTCCATCAGGAAACTGGATTATCTGTTTATATTGGGCGCCCCAGCCTTCCGGACTTGGTGTTTTCCAAGTGATAGGGTGGACCACCAGCGTATCACCATCTCGTGAAGATAGGGAGAATCCTATAGAAAGAAGAAATAGGAGCATAGTCATTTTTTGAAATTTCATGATCGTGATATTGGTAAAATCAATTTACTTTTGGCCATCATTTTACAAGAAGAAATAGATAAATGCTAATCGATACTCATTGCCACTTATTTTACGATGATCTGAAAAACGATCTTTCCGGCGTCCTGGATCGTGCCCATGATCTGGGCGTAAGCCGATTTATTTGCGTGGCCACTAATATGGAAGATGCCAGAGAATGTCTCTTAATAGCAGAATCCCATGATAATATTTTTGCATCAGCCGGGGTACATCCTCACGATGCAAAAGATGCCCCAGAAGACTTTGTGGATCAGATCTATGATCTCATGACCTTTGATTCCATGGTCGCCTTGGGAGAAATGGGACTGGATTATTTCAGGAATATTACTGATCCTGAGATCCAAAAAGATGTTTTTCGAACCCAAATGGGTATTGCCCAGTATTTGAAAAAACCGGTCATTTTTCACAATCGTGACGCGGATGATGATGTTATAAAAATATTAAAAGAATTTCCTGATGTACGGGGTGTGGCACATTGTTTTTCCAGCAATTTGGAAACCGCTAAAGCATTTATAGAATTGGGGTACTTCATTTCTTTTTCTGGGAATCTCACCTTTAAAAATAGCCACTTACCGGAAGTAGCAAAGGACTTACCTTTAGATAGAATTTTGGTTGAAACAGATTCTCCGTATCTGAGTCCGGTTCCCCACCGCGGTAAACCCAACGAACCGGGACGAACACGGTTTGTAGCAGAGAAACT
>CAWVTW010000151.1:0-3311 GCA_963933175.1 uncultured bacterium | reverse complement strand
TGCTTCTAAATGGAAACCACCATCATGAAGTTTATGATTTAAATGACGTCCAGTGAAATCTTTGACTTCGAAATGGTATAATTCCATTGCGGATTCGAGTCTCGTTTTCATTACACTTTCAATTGCCATTGTTTTTTTGCTTAAAGGGTTAGAATTTTCATGCATGACTGATCCAAAGTTATTTCAATTAACGGAAAAAGATAAAGCCAAATATTTGAAACTGATTGATGATATAGATACTGTTCATTCCAGGGCCATTACAAAAGTAATAGGCAGAAAAATATCAGGTATGTTAGATGATGGGAAACTCAATTCTGTAGAGATCGCACTTATTGATGATATTGCAATGCTTATGGGAATTTTAGAACTTCACCCCGAACTTCCCAATTCTGTTGTTAAAAAGATTTTGTTTGCCATGACGTATTTTGTGGATGACAATGATGAAATTCCTGATGTGATTCCGGATTATGGGTATTTGGATGATATAAAAGTTGTGGAATGGGTAATAGATGATATTCAGAGCCAAATCCCACCCATGACCAAGTCGTAGCTTATTTTTGTTTGCTAATTGTTTTGCTACTGCTGTCGATATCTTCTTCAGAAAATTGCCATTGGCAGGGTGGACACCACCAGGGTTTTCCATAATACGTTTCTAAATTCTCAACCAATTCTAATGGTTGAGAACACTTGGGGCAATCTCGTTCGGTGCCTTCTTTAGGCCATTTGTAATCGGGCCTATATTTTAGCCCATCTTCAAAAGTATGATGTTTTAACATGTCTTGAAATTACAGAGTTATATGGGCTGATTAAATATGAGATTTAAAATATTGACAGAATTACAAATATCAATACACCTATCAGCGAAAAACCAACATAGTTTTGGATTTTTAATTCGTTTTCCATGGTTTCTATCTGAGTCAGATAGTGATCATAAAAAAGGAACACTTCCAAAGTGTCATTTTCAGCCACATATACCCGTTTTATACCATCACTTAAATTATTTCGAATCTTTTCGTTTTGTATATTAGGCGGGATATAACTTACTTCGTGGAACCCCGGCAATACGGGTACAGGTCCACCCAAAGGATGATTACCAACATAATATCCATCAATAAAAAAAGAGACATTCATACTGTCTGTTTTAATTTCAATAAAGCCAAATGATTCCAAATCGTCTACAGACTGGGCCTGAAGAAGCGAAATTGAAAAAAGAAGACCAAATAGTACGAGAAACACCTTTTGCATAGCTGTCAAATTATTTTTATCTACCCATGAAATCAAATAAGTAAATTTCATGTTCATGAATTCAATATTTCTTCCAAAAACGCTCACTTTTGTTGTCATTATTCTTTGCTCTGGGGGGTGCGCTTATTATAATACATTTTATAATGCCCAACAATATTATGAAGAAGCTGAAAAGATCCGGCTGCAAAAAGAAGGTAAAACCATTCCCATTACTGCATTGGATAAATATGGCAAAACTATCCAAAAATGTCAAAAAGTCCTAACCGATTATCCTGAATCAAAGTTTAGAACCGATGCGTTTCTTCTCATGGCAAAGTCAAAGTTTTATAGAAAAGATTATGATCTTGCAATAGATGATATAAGAATTGTAGCCCAAACAGGGAACGATAAGCAAATTGAAGAAGCCCAATATTTGCGTGCTCTATGCAAATGGAAAAAAGGAAATGCACAAACAGGGATTGATGAATTAACAAAATTGTTACAAATTTCCAATTCAAAGGAAATTCAATCAAAATGTCATTTATCTCTTGCGGAGATTGCGCAGGAATTAAATGATTCTGATTTGGCTATGTCCCATTTACAGGATGGGGCAAAACTCACAAAAAATCGTGATCAAAAAAGTGCGATTTATGGACGCTTGGCAGAAATGGCTTTTAACAAGGAAGATTATGATATAGCCAAAGATGGCTATGCAAATGTAATCACCAATTCATTATCCAAAGAAAAAATAGAAAATGCCCATCTACAATTATTGAAAATACTAAGAATCCAGAAAAACTATAAGGCAGCTTCTCGGAAGATCAAAGGCATGCTGACCGATGATAAATTTAAACGAATTGCAGGAAATTTAGAAATGGAATTGGTTCAACTCTATCGTGCACAAGGTGAAATATCCGAGATTGAAACCCGACTGGAATCTATCGTAAATGATTACCCGAGGACGCCCGTTTCTGCGGAAGCTTATTATTTATTGGGAAAGATATACACATCCCAAAAATGGGATTTGAATAAAGCTAAAGAATATTTTGATCAGGTTAGTAAAGAATCGAGTAAATCGCTTTTCTCTCCCATGGCTAAAAGCCTAAGCAAAGCCATCGGAACCTATCAGGAAGCACAGAAAGACCTCGAAACTCATTTGACAATTTTAACGCAGGATTCCACTCAGGCATCAACTGAATTAGATACGCTAAATCCTATAGTTTCTGTTGTAACTCCTGATCGAACGATTCCTGAACTTTATTATCAATTGGCCGATCTTGAAGCGTTCAGTTTTAAGCGCTATACTCAAGGGATTCAATATTTAAATCAAATTAATTCTGAATATCCAGAATCTCCTTTTCATGCTAAATCTATTTTTACATTGGCCTTTATGTTTGAAAATATGGCAGATTCTGTCAATGCTCAGTCTTCACGAGATCATTTATTGGAATCCTTTCCAAATTCGGAATATGCTGCTTATATATCAGAAGATGTGAAAGTGGAAAAAAAGAAGCAGGAGATGCTCTATTCCAAGGCAGAGTCCCAAATTACTAGTAACCCTGATAATGCGATCCAACTTTTAAAAGAGTCAATCCGCCTCGACGAAAAAAGCGACTTGGCAGTATCGGCAGCCTATACAATCAGTTACCATTATGACCAGTCTGCAGAAATTGACAGTGCCTTGAAATATTACCAATGGATTCAAGATAATCATCCAAGGTCAGATCAATCTCTTAGTGCAGCGAAAAGGTTTCAAATTCTGCAAATGGTTTTATCTTCAATCGAAACTGTTACAGATTCTGTTAGTATTATTAGGGATGACAATTGAGAGCGAATTTTCTTTCTATATGTTATCGTTCAGCTCGATTTATCATTACCAAAATACTTTATTTTTGCCAGACATTATTTTTTCGTCCAAAAGATCTTGAATCTGCTGTCATAGGTGGTGATGCTTTTCTATCCACTATTTCAATTATCGGTACTCCTTTTTTCAATTTTAAAATCCCATCCGGAAATAACATTGAAGTTTTCGGGTTAGAATTCCCATCACCACTGGTGGCCGCATCATTTAAATCGGAAACGGAGAT
>CAWVTW010000150.1:0-3327 GCA_963933175.1 uncultured bacterium | reverse complement strand
CTAACACCCGGAATTTTTCTGGGTGTTTTGTTTTCCCAACCTATTTCAGAATCAATTCCAGTCCACACATATTCCATTGTCGCATTAGACGCAGAAACCGGTGAATTGGGCGTAGCTGTCCAAAGCCATTGGTTTTCCGTAGGATCTCTCGTTCCATGGGCAAAAGCTGGAGTGGGTGCTGTGGCAACTCAATCTTTTGTAAAAGTGGACTATGGTCCCGATGGGTTAAAACTTATGGAAGGGGGAATGTCTGCTGAATCTGCACTGAATAAATTGGTGGCAGAAGATGAAGGCGAAGCAGTCCGACAGGTTGCAATGATCGATGTGAAGGGAAATGTAGCAACCCATACTGGATCCAAATGTATTTATGCTGCAGGACACCAGATTGGAAATAATTATTCGGTACAAGCAAACCTCATGGAAAATGAAACAGTTTGGCCAGCTATGGCAAAAGCTTTTGAAAATACCGAAGGTGATTTAGCTGATAAAATGATGGCTGCTTTATACGCAGCAGAAGGAGAAGGTGGAGATATCCGAGGAAAACAATCTGCGGCCATGTTGATTGTCACCGGCGAGCCAACAGGTGTCCCGTGGAAAGATGTGGTCATGGATATTCGAGTTGATGATCATGCGGAACCACTGAAAGAACTAAAGCGACTGATCCGTGTTCATCGAGCCTATCAGCATGCAAACAAAGGGGACTATTACCTGGAATTTAGTGAAATCGATAAAGCCTTGTCAGAGTATGAAATGGCAGCTAAATATTATCCTGAAAATCCAGAGTTGCCATACTGGTCTGCTATCACATTAGCCAGTAAGGGACAATTAGAGAAAGCATTGCCAATATTCAAGGATGTTTTTAAGCGAGAACCACGATTGCGAAAATTAACACCAAGATTGGTTAACGCAGGGTTATTACCTGACGATCCCGAATTAATTGAAACAATCATGAAGGTAGATTAATAAATTTTATGAATAATTTTTACATTTTTACATTTTTACTCTTTTTCCAATTTGGTTCATTGAGATCAGAAGCAGGCCAATTGATTGATTATAACCATCAAACCACGATGACCCAGGATGATATAAATCTTATTTTATGGTTTGCAGGATTTGATCCTGTTGCGGATTATAGTATTTCGGCCTATGATATACACTATGAGTCCCATAGTGTATCCGGCACAGTAGATACCTTGTCTGGGCTTGTAATTATCCCACATTCATCCACAGAAGCTTTCCCTATTTTGACCTACCAACACGGCACAGTTATTCTGGATAGTCAGGCACCTTCGATCACGGGTATAAGCGCAGATAATCTTGAGATCTTTTTGATAAGTCTAATTACTGCACCATCAGGATTTATTACTGTAATTCCTGATTATACCGGGATTGGAGACCCAGATAAATATCATCCTTATATAATTGCTAACTCCCATACACAGGCTTTGGTGAATATGATAAGAGGTGTTAAGCAATTATCAATTGAATTGGAAGGGAATGATGGGTTCCAATTCAATGATCAATTATTTCTTGCTGGTTATTCTGATGGCGGGTATGCAACGCTTGCATCCCAGAAAGGTATCCAAATAGATTATTCTGATGAGCTTTCCGTTACTGCTTCTTTTCCAATGGCAGGTCCCTATGATCTTTCAGGGACCATGGTAGACTACTTCTTTTCTGAGCCAGAATATACCCAACCCTATTATGTACCTTATGTTTTGACAAGCCATCTATGGTATTATCAGGGCTTGGATGTTGATTTTGCAGAATATTTTGAACCATTCTGGGCTGATACACTGCCATCTCTTTTTGATGGCACTCATTCAGGGAGTGAAATAAATGAGCTGATGCCGGAAAACCCATTGGATATATTGCTTGATGATGTATTGGAAGAATTTGAAAATGATGAAGGCCATTTCTTTCGCCAATCTTTGGAAGAAAACACCTTACTGGATTGGGTTCCGGAGAGTCCAACCTATTTTTACCATGGAATGGGTGATGATATAGTTCCTTATCAGAATGCCCAGATTGCCTATGATACTTTTGTTGCCAATGGTGCACCAGATGTATGGCTGACCCTTTACCCTGAAGAATTAGGAGGGCATTCAGATGTGGCATTGACATGCATCTTGGCAGGATATACAGTTATTCTTGAATATCAAAGGATCAGCCCCAAAGGAGATATGAATAGTGATGGCATTATTACTTTTGAAGACGTGAATCTGTTAAGGGAGTCTATTTTAATTGAGAATGATGTAACTGAATTCCAGTGGTGGGCTGGTGATTCTGATTATGATGATCAGCATTCCGTTATGGATCTTTTGATGGTTGCAGATCTAATCGAGTAACCTATGAAAAAATATGTTTTCAAGGCTTTTGTTATTATCTGCTTGGGATATCTATTATTCTACTATTCTCTAATCTGGTCCACACACATCTAATGGTAGCGCCTTTGAAAAAGTTTGGAGTCATGTTCTTTTGGATGGGAATTACCGCCTCGGTTGTATTGCTGATTTATTCTTATTTCAACATCCCGGATGAAATAGCGGGAGTCCTTTATTTTATCGCCATTGGTTTGGCCGCTTCTGGTGTGCTGAATTATTATCGCTAAAAAGTAATTTTTAAAATAATTACATTTCCCCCATATTTTCGCCCTTAAAATATGACTCGTATAAATGTTTACGTTTGAACAAATAAATAGAGATTAAAAGATCAAAATGAGAAATGCAACAGATGTGTTCAGCGAATGGGCTCTAGGTGGGAAGGATGAAGGCATGGAAAAAAACCATGCTGATGCAGTGAGCGAAATGTTAACACATTTAACGTACGGCATTGGGACATCTTTTACATTTATTGATGCTGGCTGCGGTAATGGCTGGGTGGTAAGAAAAATGAAAGACCATCCATTATGCGAAAAAGCAATTGGGGTGGATGGTGCTGAGAACATGATCCGGAAAGCCAATGCAATTGATGCTGTTGGAAATTATTATTTCTCTGATCTTATGAAATGGATTCCTGAAGAAAAGGTTGATTTCATCCATAGCATGGAGGTTATGTACTATTTTGAAAATCCTGGTGAATTGATTGACCATATGAAATTGAATTGGTTGAAGCCCGGTGGGAAAATGATTATGGGTGTTGATTTTTATCAAGAACATGAAAGAAGCCATACTTGGCCTATAGACCTTGAAACACATATGACACTTTTGAGTGAGAAAAATTGGATTTCACTTTTCAACGATCATGGTTTTTCCCACATTGAGAATTTTAGAGCCAATGTTCAGGATGACTTTCCCGGAACTTTGGTTATTTCCGGAGTGTTGGATT
>CAWVTW010000149.1:0-3343 GCA_963933175.1 uncultured bacterium | reverse complement strand
ACTCTTGAAAAGCATCTTGATAGGCATTCATTTGAATGGGATGATATGTTGCAATTATTCCGAATTCATGGCGCTTATATGTTTGGAATCGGTGTATTTCATGGAGATCTACATCCTGGGAATGTTATGATGGATGAAGACAATAATTTCATCTTTATAGATACAGGTGCCATTTGTGAAGCACCAGAAAATGTTCGTACGGCTTTGTTCGGGTTTTTCTATTTCCTAGCTAAGGGTCAGTTGAAGAATTCTTTTGATGCCATGTTGTCAATGGCGAAAATACAGCCGACTGGAGATACTTTGGAAACATATTACAAATCAATGTTTGAATTATATGATGGTTTTGTCGGTACTTCAGTTAGTGAAGTATCTCTTACTCAACAAATGATGAAGACAATAAAAGCATCAGTTCTTGCAGGTTGTACTTTTGGAGAGGATACATTTCCGATAATTCGTTCTTTAATGTATATGGATGGAATGGTTCTCAAAGGTCATCCACAGGTTGATTTGATTACTTCTATGGGCCCTTATTTAGATGAATTCTCCCAACTAATTGACTTGTCAATACTAACAAACATTGAGAAAAACTAATGGTTTTCAATCCATGGTCAAAAACCTTTCTTTAAAAACTAATTAAACAGCGTGATAGTTATGAATTCCGTAAATCGTTCATCAGTGGCAATAATTGGAGCAGGACCTGGTGGGCTTGCATCAGCGCTTTTATTGGCTAAGTCCGGAGTTAAAGTTACTGTTTTTGAAAGATCTAAGGGAGTCGGCGGCAGAAATAAAGTGTTTGAAAGAGATGGATTTACATTTGATCTCGGACCAACTTTTTTTCACTATCCTGAAGTGATAGAGGATATTTTCAAGGCAATAGGTCTTGATGCGCATGAAGAACTAAAATTGAAAAGACTGGATATGAATTATAGGTTGATTTTTGGGCAGGGCGGTTCTCTAGACTGCACAAGTGATGTCGAACAAATGTGTGAAAGAATCGCAGAATTATCGGGTGAGAAAAACGCTATTGCTTTCAAGAAATATCTGGAGGATAATCGGTTGAAGTTAGATAGTTCAAAACATTGCTTACAAGAGCCTTGGTTTGGTATTAAGGATTTATTCTCAAAACGTGCACTTAGAGTTTCTAAGGTTCTTAGGCCCCACAGATCAGTTGCCAAGGATTTGATGAAACTATTCGATGATGATAGATTGATGTTGGCAATGTCATTTCAAACTAAGTACCTTGGTATGTCACCATTTAATTGCCCAAGTCTATTTACAATGCTTGCTTTTTTAGAGTATGAATATGGTATATTTCATCCGCTTGGCGGCCTAGGTACTGTTTCTGCAAGAATGGGTGAGATCGCCAAGGATATGGGTGTTGAGTTCCGCATGGAAGAAGAGGTTACTGAAGTCATAATGGACAATAAGACCATCAAAGGAGTAGTAACTAAAAATGGTCCATTCCTTGCGGACAAAGTGATAATGAATGCTGATTTTGCTCAAGGAATGACATCACTATTCCCTGATAAAATACGAAAGAAGTGGAGTAACAAAAAGATTGATAGCAAAAAATATTCATGTTCAACATTCATGTTATATCTAGGAGTTAATAAGAAATTTGATCATCTTCCACATCATCAAATTTATGCCTCAGAGAATTATGTGGGTAATCTTGAAGATATTGAAAAACATCACCGAATAACATGGGATGATCCTTCGGTTTACGTACAAAATGCGTGTGTGACAGACCCTCAAATGGCACCAGAAGGCTGCTCTACAGTATATGCTCTTATACCCGTATCTCACATACATGAGAATATTGATTGGAATAAAGAAAAAGGGCCATTCCGAGATAGAATTATCAGTCAAATAGAATCAAAATTAGGCTTTGAAGGCTTGAGTGAAAGCATAGTTTCCGAACTTATTATCACTCCAGAGGAATGGGGTGAGCACTGCTATCGTGGCGCTGTATTCAACTTAGCACATGGTCTAGATCAGATGCTATGGAAGCGTCCTAAGAACGAGTTTGATGAGATAAAAAACCTGTACCTTGTTGGAGGCGGAACTCATCCAGGAAGTGGATTACCTGTTATCTATGAATCCGCTAGAATTAGTTCAAAATTATTACTTGATAGTCTAGGAATTAGACCAGATTGGAATGGTGTTGACACTTGGTTCACTAGTCGTAAGCGCCGAACTAAACCATCGGCGGCAGCAATCATGCCATTGGATGAATCAGTTGTTGGATTGAATTATGATGCAGAGGCATCATCATGAATCAAAAAATGATTGAAAGTTCTTATTTACACTGTAAACAGTTGTGTAAGGATGCTTCAACTACATTTTTCAGTTCGTTTTCAGCACTTGAATATGAAAAGAGATGTGCAGTTCATGCAGTGTACGCACTTTGCCGGTGGGTCGATGACATCGTAGATGGAGATGTTGAACCTCTTGTGGTTGAGACTGAGGAATTATTACAAGCGACTTTAGAACGAGACATTATTATCAAAAATATCCACCTTGGAAAGCAACCTGCTAACTCTGAAAAAATATACATTCATAGATTAATGGCACTTGTTTCAATTAGAAACAATTTACAGCGTGCTAGTGAAGGGAAAATAAATTCAAAAGATCCCCTTGTATTTGTTGCACTACAAGATGTATTTGCTCGCTACCCTATCAGGTTGCAGGATTTTGAAACAATAATTGAAGGAATGGAAGATGATTTATTCACTCTTCGATATAACACATGGGATGACCTTCGCGCTTATTGTTACAAGGTTGCTTCCGCAGTCGGCTTAATCTTGATTGAAATATACGGATATGAAGACCGAGCTGCTCGTTTACATGCGATTGATTTTGGAATTCAAATGCAAATGATTAACGTTCTAAGAGATGTCAATGTTGATTACGAAAGTGGACGGATATATTTGCCAGTAGAGGTACTTGCTTCACATAATCTCAAGGTAAGTGATCTAGCAAATACGAACTTGGCAAAAAATACATCATGGAAGGCATTCATTTCGGAGTACTTCGATGTTGTTAGAACTCACCAAAAGTCTGCTAAGCATCTTTTTGGTTATCTCGACCCGCGTTCTCGTGTGCAACCAAAAATAATGTCGGACGCATATAGTCAAATTTTCCATCAAATTATCCGCAGTTCAGGTGATGTTTTCACAACCCCATTAAAGTTGACATTATATGGTAAAATCTCACTCTGGGTAAAAATTAATTATCTAAAAGTAAAAGCAAAAATAGCACCAAACATGAGTTAACTGGAGATGAAAAAATGCAATGTAATATAGATGCAAGAGGACAGGCAAATCGATTGAAAGCAGGAATT
>CAWVTW010000148.1:0-3365 GCA_963933175.1 uncultured bacterium | reverse complement strand
AGTTCTGATTCACCAGTGGAAACAGGATGCATATATATCGTTGCCAAGGGCCAGGTTCCACCATCATTCTGATCCAATTCTGTATCCGGTAATAAATAAATAAAAATATCAAGAGTCCCTTCTTCATCAATCACAATTTGAATAGGATTATTCTCACTCTGGAAAAAAGTATCCGCTACTACGGAATCAATCTGGACACTACCCCAATCATACCGGATATCTAAATGGGCGGCAGCAGCCGGTTTAAGTTTTAAGCCATAAAGTTCCACCGAAAAGGGTGCATTAATGGTAGTATTGATCACCTGCGGATGGAAGAAAAGTGCCGGTGGTTCCAGATCCATATTTTCCGGGTCATTTGGATTATCTAAATTATAATCTGCTTCTTCGCAGGAAAAAAATACAAAAAACCCGCAAATCAGGTACCGGGAAAAGAATCTAATGATTTTAAAAATTAATATTGAATTGAACCTGGTTAACATCGGGTTTGTACTCTAGATCAAAAAAATATTCCCCGTCAAAAAAATCATCACTGGGTGCCACTAAATAAGCATGAACCATATTCACGGCCCAGATTGAAAGTCCTACGCTGCGAATATTTTTCATGAACGCATTAAATTTTCGTGTATCGGCTGCATATTGGATTATCTGGGGACGAAGTTCTAATAAATTATGTGGATCCGTGTCATTTTGATAAGATTTGTATGTATCCTGAAATCCTCCCCAGGCCTTGTCATATTGATAGTAGGCGATAAAAGCAGCCATACCTAAGGTGGCTTCTGTTCCCATAAAGCCATATCCTGGATATTTTCTCTCGACCCAAATTTGGCCACTTCCGGGGATGGCTGTAGACATCAAAAGTGCTTTAATTTTGCTAGGTATGGGCGGGAGTTGTATCCATTGCCGTTTTCGTTTAATATCGTCAGTTGTGGCAACTTGAGACATACCACTGCCAACAGATAAAGTGTCTGGAATGGGAAGCCCGCTCACATTATAAGCCATTTTTTTCATTTCCAGCAGGAGGCTATCCGTGATTCCGGAAGTACCCATGGCAAATTCATCGAGCATAGTTTCCATATCCACGGAAAATAATCTGCCATTGATAAGAAATGTATCATCCCCTTTTTTCTGGATATTTCCTGCAATAACATAATTCACACCCAGCTGGCGACCAAGATCAATAGCACATTCCTTACTCCAACAGGACCAATAATCTTTTTTCCGGGGTTTGAAAATTTTTATTTGATTGGTAATCCCACGATCCTGAACTTGAAATATTTTCAAGTCACCAACAGTTTGACGAAATTCTTCAGTAAGAAATTCTGTGAGCGGTTCGGATACAGCCCACCCTTCGAACTCTAAGACAGCAAGTTTATCCCCTGTCTTAAGAGAAACGGATTGTGCAATCTCTGCCCCAAGACAGAGACTAACAAGATGGATTATGATTATACCTCGGACCATGGACATCATTGAAAGTGAAGGTTTGTTTTCCGCCCTTCCTGAAAACTTACATCACTCTTGCAAATAGTCAAAGAAAGAGCTTTAAAAAGATATTATACTAAAGGTTACTCAAAATTGCTTCATTGGATTGTCTTTATACCACTGATCAATGAAAAATGAAATCAACTGGTTTATGGATTTTTCTACATCTCGATAAAGGTTTTGGCTGGAACTTTGACCTAATATTTCATGAGAGAAAACCTTACTTGTCATAAGCCGTTTTGTTACAAGTGTGTCCGCTAAAGATTTATAATAATTTTGTTCAGAAATACTGTAATTATAAACGGATAATACCACGAGAAAGGAAGAGAGCTTTTCTACACGAGAATCCAACACATGAATATCGAATGATATTTTAGGCATTATATTCTCTACCATTCGTAAATCATATTCTAAAAATCTGAGCTCAATAAAACTTACAACACGGTTTTCCCACACAGAATCATCCAAGCCAATTAGATTGAATTCAAGATGTAATTCTTCAATCCCTTTTAAGTTTTTTGAATACCAACGGTCTTTTCCCATAATGCATGCTAAAGACAGGATACCAATAATCATCCAATTTTTCATGGATTATTCTTTCACCATGGGTACGAACCGCACCGCCAGGATTTTTTCTTTTGTGACGATTCCCTCCTTGTCCTTTTGAACCAGCCATAAATACTGCGCAAAAATACTCCCACCTACAGGTAGGATCATGCGACCGTTTGGCGCCAATTGTTCCACCAGTTTTTCTGGAATTTCATTTGGCGCCGCCGTCACCATGATGCGATCAAAAGGTGCTTCCTCGGGCCAGCCTTTGTAACCATCGCCGGTTCTCACTGTAATATTCTCATATCCTAATTCCATTAACACTTTTTCTGCACCTTCAGCCAACTCTGGGATAATCTCAATGGTAAAAATATGATTTGCCAATTCTGCCAAGACGGCTGCCTGGTATCCGGATCCTGTTCCTATTTCCAATACATTATGAGATTTTGAAATCTGGAGATGCTCTGTCATGTAAGCGACAATATAAGGCTGGCTGATTGTTTGTTTATGACCAATAGGTAATGGCCCATCGGAATAGGCCAAGTCCAGATATTTTTTGGGAACGAATTTTTCCCGTTTTACTTTTCGGACTGCCTTTAAAACACCTTCGTCTTTCACACCCCGTCTTTCGATCTGGTCTTCTACCATAAATTTCCGTTTGATCTCATAACTATCTGTGTTTTGAGAACAGCCCAAATTGAGAATGAGAGTCAGGAAAAACCATTTCATGTTTTAATAAACAAAAGGTGAGATATTGGTAATTAAAAATACAAATTAAAATTTAATCCTGCCTTTAATGCTAATGGATTAACATGGGGTTGGACAGAGAATTGCAATTGCTGCCCATATTTATACCGGACTGCATCCCGCTTATTCACAATCATTTTCCAGCCATGGAGCCAATCATAAAAAATATCCCCCACCAAAACAATGGCACCTAATACAATGAGCCCACCACCGGAACCATCGCTTTCTTTATGCATGGGAATCAATTTGTATTCAATATCATCACCAAACTGGTTTATAGGAATTTTTTCATAGCGTATTTCATTATCTTCTCCGGAATTCAAAATCATAAGATTATAATCTGACTTTGGCCATTCTCCCTCATCCATCATAGATGCACCAGCAATCATAAGACCTAATCCACCAGCGCCAATCATAAATAAACGGCGTGCTTTTTTTTTCTCTCCGGCATAACTATGGACAATTCCTGGAATCGGAATTGATGTCAGGGCTAAGCCAATGGTGAGCCGGCGATTCATATCCTGGTATTCTTCAAATGTCATCTCTGCTGGAACTGGGTAGAGAGGTGTTTCGGCCAACATATCGCCGCC
>CAWVTW010000147.1:0-3373 GCA_963933175.1 uncultured bacterium | reverse complement strand
ATTTATATTTGCAGGTTCGAATTTTGCCAAATCGACATAAATTAGAAAGCATCTTTTATAGATATAGATGCTGTTTTGTTTTTAGATTATAATCATGATAGATATAGTGAATAAAATTAGTAGAAAAAGATTTATTAAAAATATAAGCTTATCGATAATTGGAGCATTCTCATTTTTAAATTATGTTTTAGCTGATAAATTAATAAGTAGTAGAAAAAGGCTTACTAAAACTAAAGAAAAATTAAATATGATTAAAATTTCAAAATTACCAGAAGAAGGTCCTTGGCCAACTAAAGATCCATTTTTATTTTGTGTTCATCATAAAGATAATTATCCCAATGCAAACAATAAAATGGGTCCTAATGCGAGTTTAGATAATAGAAATATTGGGAATGATTTTTCAAATTATAATGGTTGGAGCATGTATCATGGTTCTTTGATACCTGGATTCCCAAGGCATCCACATAGAGGTTTTGAAACAGTTACTATTGTCGAAAAAGGCATTATTGATCATTCTGACTCATTAGGTTTTTCTGCTCGTTATGGTGATGGAGATGTTCAATGGTTAACTGCTGGGGATGGTATTCAGCATTCTGAAATGTTTCCTCTTTTTAATAAAGGTGATAATAATCCTATTGATTTTTTTCAAATATGGATTAATCTTGAAGCTAAGAAAAAAAGAGTAAAGCCAAATTTCTCTATGTTTTGGAAAGATGAAATCCCAAAAATAATAACCATCGATAAAAATAATATAGAAACTGAGATTTTACTAATCGCTGGTGAATATTCAAGTAAACAAGCACCAAAATCACCTCCTGATTCATGGGCATCTAATATTGAGAATAATGTAAATATATGGAAAATAAAAATGAATGGGAAAGCACAATGGGAATTACCTAAAGTAAACAAACAAATTATTCGAACATTGTATATTTATCATGGCTCTGGAGTGATTATAAACGGTCAGACAATTGAATCGGGTAACATGATAGATATAAATACATCAGAGAATATTTTAATTTCAGAATTAAATAGTGGTACTGAACTTCTCCTTTTACAGGCAAAACCTATTCAGGAGCCTATAGTAAAATATGGGCCATTTGTTATGAATACTAAAGCAGAGATTCAGGAAGCGTTTGATGATTATCAAGCAACTGGTTTTGGTCATTGGACATGGGCTGATGATGACCCTGTTCATGGAACTGAATATAAAAAATTTGCAATTGGAGATAATTAAAACAGGTTCTATCCTGCTTTGGGAGCAGGGGCTCACAGGTAAACAAAAGACCTCCGAGAGTGTGTGGGACTCAAGTTTATGAATTAGATGGAAAAATATTTTTAATAGTTTTACTATTGATGTTGAATAACGATAACCCTTTGTAATCATTATGAGAAAAATGAATGATAAAATACCTGAAGAAAAAACGCTTAAAGAGATTATTAAGGCATACGGTTTATGACACTTGATCAGGCGGCCATATTTTGCATTATCATATTCACTTTTTCTCTGTTTATATGGGGAAAATGGAGATATGATATAGTTTCTATTATTGCACTGTGTACTCTGTTTATTATGGATCAGATACTGGGCGGAGAAACATCCGCTTTGATTATGGAACCTTCCAATATATTCCTGGGGTTTGGACATCCTGCTGTTATAACAGTGGCAGCTGTCCTGATTATCAGCAGGGCACTGCGTAATTCAGGAGTGGTGGATGTCATTGCCCGTCAAATTATGCCCCTTTCAAAATATCAGACAGTGCATATTTCAAGTTTGAGTGCTGTGGTGTCCATATTTTCTGCAATAATGAATAATGTAGGTGCCCTGGCACTCATGTTGCCGGTAGCGCTTAAAACTTCCGCAAAACAGAAACGATCACCAAGTGTTATACTTATGCCCCTAGCATTTGCCAGTATTCTAGGGGGCATGATAACTATGATAGGTACACCGCCGAATATCATCATTTCGACTCTTAGAAAAACCCTATATATGGAACTTAAGACCCAGGCCATTGAAAATAATACTTCTCCGGCGGCTAAATATTTTGAAGCCCTGAATATTGATGTTGAGCAATTTCATCCGGAAGTATTCGGTATGCTTGACTTCAGCCCGGTAGGAGGAATTATAGCTATTCTGGGGGTGCTGTTTGTAGCACTCATCGGCTGGAAATTGATACCGAAAGAGTCATTTAAAAAAGCTGGTGCTGAATCAATGTTTTCCATTGATGAATATATAACTGAGATTCGGATCCCAAAGGATTGCACATTTATTAGCCGAAAAATTAGTGAGATCGAAAAATATACAGAAGACAGACTTGAAATAATTAGGTGCATTTCTAAAAATGGGAATATCTATTCTCCGCAGCAGGGTAGAATCATAGAGGAAGGAGACCGATTCCAAATTCAGGCAGACCCTGTAGATTTAAAGTTAATGATGGATGAGTACGGCCTTCGCTTAACAAAAAAAATGCGGGAACGGATAGATCAGCTTAAAGATGATGGCACAGCTTTTAAAGAAGTCTTAATTACACCCGATTCACATCTTGTAAACCGTAATCGGCCGTATTTTAGAAGCCGTACCTCAAATTCACTTATACTCATGGCAGTTGCCCGCCAGGGAAAGTCAATACGGAAGCGCTTGGGAGATGTTATATTTCGCGTAGGGGATGTACTTCTCATTCAGGGGAATATAGATAACCTTGATGATAATATAAGTTCCCTGAATCTGGCACCCCTTGCTCAAAGAGAAGTACAGGTTGGTGTATTTTCACGGATTAGCTTGGCACTGTTGATTTTTGCAAGCGCCATTGTACTAAGTATGTCCGGAATGCTGCCTACTACCCTGGCTTTTGTTGGAGCCATATTATTATATATATTTACAGGCATCCTTCCTATTCGCGAACTTTATCAAAATATAGACTGGCCCATAATTGTCCTGCTGGGAGCAATGATACCTGTGAGTGATGCACTGCAGACAACTGGCAGTAGCCAGTTAATTGCTGAATTTATGGTTGGTATTACTGATGGTCTTCCAAGCGGTGTTATTTTGGCCATTATTATGGTGCTTACCATGTGCCTTTCGGATATTATTAACAATGCTGCCACTGCCCTGATTATGGCACCCATTTCTGTCGGAATTGCTGTTTCTATGGGTGTAAGTGCAGACCCTTTTTTGATGGCTGTTGCTATTGGGGCGTCTTGTGCTTTCCTGACCCCTATTGGTCATCAGTGCAATGCGCTGATTCTTGGACCGGGGGGCTATAAATTTTCTGATTACTGGAGAATGGGATTGCCTTTGGAAATTCTAATTGTAATAGTAGGCACCCCTTTAATACTCCATTTCTGGCCATTATAAATAAGATTCAATGAAATG
>CAWVTW010000146.1:0-3407 GCA_963933175.1 uncultured bacterium | reverse complement strand
CGATCAGCAACCTCCATAGCCATTGAAAATAATCCTGCGGGTAAAAATGGAAGAGCAAATGTTAAAATAGATTTCCATCGAGTTTTATTAAGCAATGCAAATTCAAATCGCTGATAAATAAAAGGAAGACTCAATAAAAAAACACAAAGAGATGCAGAAAGGTTGCTCAGAAATATTGCACGAATGCCCATATGCATTTTTAAAATAAGGAACAAATTCAATCCAATGGTAATACCCACATTAAGTAAACTAAAAATAGTAAATAAAACCGGGCGATTTTCTGCTCTGAATCCTAAAAGAGGTATGGACCAAATTGTATCTAAAACAATAATAATCCCCATGATAGAGATGAAAGATGGTTCATTAACACCAAGAATAATTGGTGAGATCAGATTACGGAATCCATGCCACACCAAAAAGAAGGGAATTCCAGTTAAGAAAAGTGATGCAATAACATTAGTAAAAATGGCGTTTCTTTCGCTATCACTTGCGGGGACATAAAACTTCAAGAATGCTGCACCAAGGCCATACCGCATTATTACATTCATAAAGGAAAGGAATGTGTAAAAGAGAGCTACAACACCATATTCACTCGTTGTAAAGACATTTGTATAAAGGGGTAGTAAAAGAAATGTCACCAAACGAGCTAAAATGTGCCCGATGCCATAAACCAAAGACTGTTTCCCAAGAGATTTTATTGACACAAGATTAGCTCAGTTTTAATTCTATGGTGTCCCGAAAAACCCCACTGGCACCAAAATTTTCTTTGAAACGTCCCAAGCCCATGTTGGGTTCTTCATTCACGGTGAATGTACCAAAATCGTATATTCTAAATCCTTGCTGGATCGCCCAATCAAAAATGGAATAGAATAAAAGGTTTACCGCACGGAATTCTTGATAAGCTTCATCATGGCTGATATAAAAAGCAAGCACAACATGATCATTCACTACAAAATTCACCACACCGGCCACCATCACATCCTTTACAAAAGCAGCAAATAGATTTACCCTGTCTGGAAACAGGGTATGGATATTCTTCAATTCTGCCAATGTATGAGTCGGGGTTACACCATGACGAATATTGAGGTTTTGTTCCAAAATATGATAGAATGAATCAAAATCATTAGACTGGCGAACATTAACACCCTTTTCCTGGGCATTTCGTACTGCCTGGCGATGAGAAGATTTAAATTTTGCAAGATTCTTATCCAAGCTATCTTCAAGAAAAAGAATACTTGTCACATCTCTTTTTGAATAGGTGAATCCTTGTTTGAAAAATGAAAAATCTATGTAATTGGATAGTCGTCGTTGGTAAAGCGTTGGGGGTAAAGTAATGCGGATTCCAGAAAAATTATTTTCTTTTACATAAGTGACCAATGCTTCTGACATAGACATGGCATCTGCAATCGAAAGGTTTTCTGGAACAACAAATGATCCAACAGTCGAACCAGGATGAGAGACCAAAATTCTTTTACCATCCACAATTAATTCTGCAGCGGGGAGCACTGAAAACAAGTTTTGCTTCTTTTCAATCAAAATGCTATGATCCTGAAAACGATCTTTAGGATGATAGTTTAGGAACTTTCGCAAATGAAATAGCGTCCCATTGTTACCTGATGAAACAAATTGATCCCAACGGGATTCATTTTGATTAATATATCGATGGAGTGTGAACATTGAACCAGTTTAATGGATAAATTTGCGGGTTGTTCCGTGCGAATAAAATTGAGTTATATCTATTGAATGGTGTTTGCCGTCAATTCTAATTTGGTTACCTAATTTACAGGAGTTATTGTTGAATTCTGCTATTGAAAAAATACATGCCAGAGAAATACTGGATTCTAGAGGAAATCCCACTGTTGAAGTTGATATCATTCTAAAAAATGGGACCATGGGCAGGGCATCGGTACCGTCCGGAGCATCCACAGGGGACCATGAAGCCATCGAACTCCGAGATAAAGATAACACTCGGTTTTTAGGGAAAGGTGTTCGATCGGCAGTTACTCATATTAACACAACTATCGCCGATGCGCTCAAAGGGATGGATGTGACAAAACAGATTGAAATCGACCAACTAATGATCAATCTGGATGGCACGCATAATAAATCAAATTTGGGGGCTAATGCGATTTTGGGTGTATCTATGGCGGCTGCCCATACAGGAGCAAAAGCAATGGAAAAACCACTTTACCAATATTTAGGTGGTGAATCGGCCAAGATCCTTCCAGTGCCCATGATGAATATTATTAACGGAGGCAGCCATGCAGATAATACAGTCGATATTCAAGAATTCATGGTTTTTCCGTTTGGTGCTACTACATTTTCTGAAGCACTAAGAATGGGAACAGAAATATTTCATCATCTGAAGTCTGTTTTAAAATCAAAAGGCATGAATACGGCTGTTGGCGATGAAGGTGGGTTTGCACCTAATCTATCATCCAATGAGGAAGCGGTGGAGGTGATCTTAGAAGCCATTGAAAAAGCTGGATATAAAACAGGACAAGATATTTACCTCGCATTGGATGTTGCCGCTAGTGAAATTTATGATAATGGAAAATATAACTTGGATTCGGAAGGACGTTCTCTGTCTTCCTATGAAATGGTGGATTACTTTGGTTCCCTTATAAAAAAATATCCCATTGTTTCTATTGAAGACGGATTACATGAAGATGACTGGGATGGCTGGAATCATATGACTGCCGAATTGGGCTCTAAGATCCAAATCGTGGGTGATGACTTAACAGTAACAAATATAACAAGGTTGCAACGGGCTATTGATGAAAATAGTATGAATTCAATTCTCATTAAATTAAACCAAATTGGCACAGTGACTGAAACTATCCAAGCAGTTGAATTAGCTAGAAATGCCGGTTTTGGTGCCGTGATCTCTCATCGGTCCGGCGAAACGGAAGATACCACCATTGCGGATCTTTCTGTAGCCATGGGCATGGGACAGATCAAAACCGGATCTGCTTCCCGGACAGACCGAATCTGTAAATACAATCAGTTATTAAGAATTGAAGAAGAATTGGGCTCTGATGCAACATTGGCAGATATTGGAGTTCTTGGCAAATCAAAATGACCGAATATGAAAAAATGGCGCGCCGTTCCCGTCCCAGAGCTGCACGTCAGCAAATGGCCGAAACACAGCGTCAGTTTGTTCGAGGTGTTTTATTTCTGATTGGTGTTACACTTTTAATCATTTTCATTTTTGGGGATCATGGGCTTTTCCAACTTTACAAACTCAAACAAGAACGAAAACAGGTCCAAATACATATTGCCCAACTTCGAGAAAACAGGGAAAAATTTATCGCTGAAAAAAACAGGCTTGAAAATGATTTAGACTATATTGAAAAGTTGGCTCGGGAACGTTTCAAGATGGCCAAGACTGGGGAAAAGGTGTTTAA
>CAWVTW010000145.1:0-3421 GCA_963933175.1 uncultured bacterium | reverse complement strand
AAATATCTATTCATGCTCTCTCCGAGAAAAGTGAGCTTTGAATGCCATTAGGCGCACTGCATCTGCGTTTTTCTTTTCTTCGCCCAGGGCATAGACCATATTTATAATATTATCGTAATAGATGTAATTTTTTTTATCATTCAGCATGGGTAGTAATCCATTCACAATCGATGGGTCATTGAAAGCTGCCAGATTATCAATTGCTTTTTTTCGAATGTCTACAGGATAATCATCACTGTGTGCTATCTCTAATACAGCTTTTTTCACTTCCGGATCATCAAACTCTCCTAAGGCAGCAAGCATAGTATTCAATAAACTATAATATTGAGATTTTCCTGTGTTGTAAGTATTTAGCAATGCAATGACGAGATTCTCTTCTTTCACCCCTTTCATGGTATTAAGAGCAAATTCCCGAACTTCAAGATTGGTGTTTGGGTCACCCAATAACTCTGCAAAAGCAATGGCTACTTCATTGGGATTCTTTTTACCCAGTATTTCAACGGCCTTGTTTCGAATACCAATATTAATTTTTGGATCCTTAGCAATGGTAGTCAGAATTGGTACCACTTGGGGGCTCCCGAGCGCTCCTAGCGTTTGTGTCAAAAGAAGTTCTGTCCTTGCCATATTACTTTTTGCCACCCCGTAGAGATCCAATAATGCAAGGATCTGGTCCTTGGTTCGGACACGGTTCAGGTTCTTGACGAGGGATATATGAATTGTATTAGTACGGTCTTCCAGCTTATGCATTGCTTGGACCAAGGACTCTGCTGCTTTTGGATTTTCGTCAAACATACCCAGCATATTAATGGATTCATTAAGGAGTGAGTAGTCTACTGCGATGGTCGTTCCCACCATATTTGCAATAGAATTCAGAGCACTAGGGTGTTGGGATTCGGCCAGAGCTCTACCGGCTGCGATCCGTGCTTTTAAATGCTGTTGAGGATCTTCGTAAATTTTCACCAATTCATCTAAAGCTAGGATATTCCCATCACGGTATGCGCTTTTCAATGTTTGGATATTATTCAAAAAATCAGGATCGTTTGGATCGCCGACACCTTTTTTCCCAAATAACCCTTTGATCTTTGTGCATCCTTGAAACAAGAATAATGAACAAAACCCTATGAGAAACAGCCTACGCATCATTCTCCCATGGGTGTAGGGTTAAGTCGGTGCCATCAAAGATGGCATAGGATGGTCGGTAGAACCAATCACCTAAAACGGCCAGTTTTCCTTCATTCACGCGAAACATCTCACCTAAATGATAATGCCCGCAGATCATGAAATCAAAGCCATTATCGAAATGATTTTTAGCAACGTTTTGGAGCTCAATTCGCACATCTTTATTAAAATCATTGGAATGGGTTTGATGTCGTCCGCTTTTTGAAATTGCATTTGCTAACCTGTAAGCAATAGTAGGATGAACCCATCGAAACAGCCAAATAAAAAATTTAGAACGAATTATCCTTTTTAAGATTCGGTATCCATGGTCCCAACTCAAAAGTCCATCACCGTGGGTGATAAAAAACCTTTTCCCATCTAATTCAAGAATTGTATCATCAAAATAAACTTGATCCATAAGTTCTTCTGTTATGAATTCCTGTACCCAATAATCATGATTCCCTAATAATAAATGTAGTTCAATCCCATCCTTTTTCATATCCATCGCTTTCTGGTAGAAGTCCATATAAGCTTTGGGAATCAAATGGGGATATTCGAAATAGAAATCAAAAAGGTCTCCTACAAAAAAACACGATCCACCGGTTTTTCGGATTTGATCCAGCAAGCGATACAAACTTCCCCGACGTTTTTTCTCTTCAGGGGATGCTCGCAACTTTAAATGTATGTCAGAAATAAAATAGACAGGTGTCTTCATGACGGGCCAAACTTACTTGAGACAATTCCTATGGGCAAGGACGGAGCGCTAAGAAAAATTGGTTTCGAGGAGTAGTTGACTTCTCTCCATAATTCTAACTAACATTAGGGAACTCTCGTCAGTAAGAGACGTTGTTTTTAAAGCTATGAGACTTCTTTTTACAATTACATTATGTCTATCGACGCTTCTGAATGCCCAATCTTTTGGGCAGAATAAGGTTCAGTATAGGGACTTTGACTGGAATTTTATCCAGACGCCCCATTTTGACATTTATTATTATGGCGGAGAAAAAGACTTAGCAGAATTCACCGCTGATGTTGCGGAAGAATCTTATGAGCAAATTTCACTTCATTTGCGCTGGGATCTGAAACGGCGAGTATCCATCATGGTCTATAATTCCCATAATGATTTTCAGCAAACCAATGTAGTGGACACGTACATGCGAGAAGGAATCGGTGGCGTTACAGAGCTTTTCAAGAACCGTGTTGTTTTTCCATTTGATGGCAACTATGAACAATTTCGCCATGTGATCCACCACGAGTTGGTACATGCCATCATTAATGATATGGTCTATGGCGGCAGTATGCAGCATGTGATTTCAAGCCGAACCAAGATCCGTGTCCCTATTTGGTCCAACGAAGGTCTCGCGGAATATTTGAGCTCTAACTGGGATACAAAAGCGGATATGGTTTTACGGGATATTGCTATCCATGAACGTATGCCATCTGTTAAAGAATTGAATTATTTCATGGCCTATAAAGGAGGGCAATCTTTGTGGCGATTTATTGCCGGGAAATACGGTCGGGAAAAAATTGGTGATGTATTTCGTTCTATGAAAATGACCCAAAATGCCGAACGTGGATATGAACGGGCACTGGGGATGAATTTTAAGGAACTTACTACCCAATGGCATAAATACCTTAAAAAGGAATATTGGGGCGACGTAGAAGATCGAGATCCTATAGAAGATATGTCAGAAAAATTGACAGATCATAAAAAAGCACGAAACTTTTATAATGTGAGTCCTGCCCTTTCACCTGATGGAAGCAGGGTGGCAGTCTTATCTGACCAAACTGGTTATTTTGATATTCATATTTTGGATGCTATGACGGGAAAACGAATCAAAAAACTGGTAAAAGGCAATCGCTCTGTTAATTTTGAAGAATTGAAATGGCTTCAGCCAGGACTTTCATGGTCCCCAGATAGTAAAAAGATCGTCATCGCTGCTAAAGCAGGTAAAGGAGACGTGCTCCATATTATTGATGTAAAAACAAGAAAAAGCCAAAAAATTGAAATGGAAATGGATGGTGTATTTTCCGCTGCCTGGAGCCCCAAGGGGAATGAAATTGCTTTTGTGGGACATGTTGGCAGTTCCAGCGATATTTATATTTACGATGTAAACAAACGTACTACCCGAAAGATCACTGATGATATATTCACAGATTCCTATCCATCCTGGAATCCATTAGGAACCCAAATTGTTTTTGTTTCTGACAGGGGTGAGCACGTTAACGGCGAATTTAATGGTAAAATGGTTGACCACAATTA
>CAWVTW010000144.1:0-3443 GCA_963933175.1 uncultured bacterium | reverse complement strand
GTTGCCCGGACTCGAATCGAATTATTTAACATGGATATATCCTTTTTGTACCAATAATTCTGCCATGAGAATTGCGCCGCCTGCAGCACCGCGAACAGTATTGTGAGATAGTGCCACATAGCGAATATCAAAAAATTTATCTTCTGCCAATCGACCCACGCTGACTGCCATCCCTTTTCCTAAGTCACGATCTTGTTTGGGTTGGGGGCGATTTTCTTCTTCAAAATAAAGGATAGGATTATTGGGAGCCATGGGGAATTGTTCCTTTTGTGGTGTTCCCGTAAACTCATTCCAAATCAATTTGATTTGATCAAGAGATGGTATTTCTTTTTTAAATGCGACATGCACCACTGCGGTGTGGCCATCAATGACGGGAACGCGAGTGCAAAGGGCAGATATTTCAACTTGACTATAATTCAGAATCCCACTGCCCTTGACTTTTCCTAAAATTTTCAATGGTTCTCTTTCTGTTTTTTCTTCTTCGCCTATGATAAATGGGACCACATTTTCTTTCATTTCTTCAGAGTTTAATCCAGCCTGTCCTGCACCGGAAATAGCCTGGAGTGTCGTAACCTGGACCCGCTCCACAGGAAACCCTGCTTCAATCAATGCGAATAAAGTGACCAAATAAGATTGGACTGAGCAGTTGGGTTTTACAGCTACAAATCCGCTTTTTGGGAAATTACGATTGGTTTGCTGTATCGGAATCAAATCTGTATGCTGTGAATTTATTTCAGGAATGATCATGGGCACATCATCTGTCCAGCGATTGGCGGAACTATTACTAATAAGTGGAAAACCTTTCGCTGCATATTCAAATTCCAAATTCCGCGTATCTGATTTATCGGGCAAATCCATAGCAGAAAAAACACAGGTTACATTTTCGGGAATGCTCCCAAAATCCCGAGCATCCCGTACCACCAGGTCTCTTATGGTATTTGGCATATGGCTTGGCATAAGCCAATTCCCATCCAAAGCATCTACATATTTTTTGCCAGCGGAACGGGGAGATGCGGCCACATCCACGACCTGAAACCAGGGATGATTTTCCAAGAGTCGTAGGTAATTTTGCCCAACCATTCCTGTTGCTCCCAATAAACTGACATTTATTATTTTATTTAGATTTTGCATTTTAATATATCTCCTAAAACGCCAGCCGCTGTGACTTCTGCACCGGCACCATGGCCTTTAATAACCATGGGGGTATCATTATATCTTCTCGTGGTAAAAACAATAAAATTTTCGCGTCCATTTTGATGGAAAAATGGATTATCACTGCCAACTGCTTTTAAACCAACTACCGCTTTTTTCCCATTCCAAGTAGCTATATATCTTAAAACTTTACCTTCTTTTTTCGCTGATTCATAGCGATCCATAAAGGTTGAATCATAGTTCGAAAATTGATTTAAAAAATTATCAATTGATAAATCTGGATCCATTTCTGCTGGTATTAAGTTTTCTACAGATATATCATCTAGTGCTAATTTGATGCCCGTCTCTCTTGCCAAGATAAGAATCTTTCTAGCAACGTCCATCCCATTTAAATCATCTCGAGGATCCGGTTCGGTAAATCCATTTTCCCGGGCCTGTTTCACCAAATTACTAAACGAAACGGTGCCGTCAAATTGACTAAATAAATAGCTCAATGTTCCGGACATTACACCTTCGATTTTTTTAACTGTATCGCCGGTATTTAATAAAGTTTGTAATGTTTCAATAATGGGGAGCCCTGCGCCCACATTTGTTTCATATTTAAATAGAGCACCACTGGCTTTTGAATTCTCACGGATCGAATCATAATAATCCTGATTCATGGCATTGGCCAGCTTGCTTGCAGATACAACAGAAATTCCTTTTTTAAGAATGTTTGCCGTTTTTTCTGCAATTGCCGAAGATGATGTTACATCCACAAATACAGCGTTCCGAGATTGAGACGCGGAAGAAATAAATGATTCCAAATCAGCTGTTTCACCATTTGCTAATAGTTCCATATAATGTTGGGAATCTAATCCATTTGGATTCAAAATCATTTTTCGACTATTCATTATACCACATACATTTATGGATTTTTTGTTCTGGATTAACCTGATTAAATCTGAGCCAACTAAACCAACGCCGGCGATAAATACATTAATAATAGTATTGTCTGAAAAAATATATTGATGCAAAGATCGAACGGCTGATTTGACTTCATCATTTTTAATAATGAAGGATATGTTTCTTTCCGACGATCCTTGAGCAATAGCTATCAGATTCACATTCTGTTCGCCCAGGACGCTAAATAATTTTCCGGCAATTCCAGGTGTATGGCGCATCCCTTCACCTACAACAGCAATGAGAGAAAGATCATTCTCAATTTTAATAGAATCGATAAAATGATTTTTCAGTTCAAACGAAAATTCTTCCTTCAAAAGCGATTCAGCCAAATCAACTTCTGCAGGTTGGATGGCAAAACAAATGGAATGTTCGCTAAACACTTGAGACACAAGAATAATATTTATTTTCTTTTTGGCCAGTGCATCAAATACACGTCCAATTACTCCAAAACGTCCCACCATACCGGCCCCTTGGAATCGGATTAGGGAAACATTATACAAAGATGAAATACCCACGGCAAAATGATCATCTCTTAAACGATCCCGTGTAATAGCCGTCCCTGGATTGTCTGGTTCAAATGTATTTTTAATACGGATGGGAATAGATTTATATAAAGCAGGAATCATGGTGGGAGGAAAAATGACTTTTGCTCCGGCATGGGCCAATTCCATGGCTTCTTCATATGTAATATGGGAAATAGTTTTTGCATCAAAAACCACATTGGGGTCCGCAGATAAAATACCGTTTACATCAGTCCAAATTTCTATTTCTTCTACGTCTAAGGCAGCACCAAAAATGGATGCGGTATAGTCTGAACCGCTCCTTCCAAAAGTGGTTGTTTCTCCTGCTTCAGTGGCACCGATGAATCCAGTAATTATCCTTGTTTTTGATTCATCTTTCCATTCATTACGAATATTATTGTAAGATTTTTGATAATGAACAAATGCACTTCCGAAATGATCATCTGTTAAAATAACTTTTCGTGCATCCAAATATGCTGCATTTATTCCTTTTTCAATACACGCTTCCGTAATAATATTTGCAGATAATTGTTCGCCAACACTCAGTACCGTATCTTTTAATTGTGGTGTACATTTTTTTTGGTTGGCAATTGTGCTTAATGTATCCCTTAATTCATTTTCTATCTTTTGAACAGCATTAAACAATATTTCTTTTTCGAGATGAAGATCATGAATGGTTTGCCGATGTCTATCGAATAATAATTGTAAATCATTATTATAATCAGCACCCTGTTCCGCAGATGCGATTAATTGAATCAGTTGATCCGTAACGCCACCAAACGCAGATACAACTACAGCGCATGGATGTGCAGACGAAATGAGCTG
>CAWVTW010000143.1:0-3450 GCA_963933175.1 uncultured bacterium | reverse complement strand
ATTCTTTTTTAAAGTCATGTCCACTTCTGATAAAATAGCAAGTCCGGTCTTGAGTGGGGAATAAGATGCAGTTCGGAATGCCGCAACGCCTTCCAGGTAATCTATATTTGTTGAATCCATGAATAGGTTATTTCGTAATGCATTACTCTCGTTGGTGAAACTCCAAAGATCTTGATTTACCGGGATCTTGCTTTGGGTGGCACGGACAAATTTCCCCTTTACTTTTAAATATGAAAAATCAAATCCAAAGCCCGCTTCGAATCCGGTTTCATCCCATCGATCATAAAAATCCTTCCGACCTAAAAATCCTGCCCACGAATTCTCTTTTTCCGGCAGTCGGAATTCATCGTCAGTTCGTACTGTTTTAAATCCGCTGGCAAAAATTGTTGCAAATCGATTTTTTAAAAGGGAAGATTCCAATGTAGTTCGCCCAATGAATTCACTCGAACTAAACCGATACCCCAGTGAAAAACTCAATCGAATCAAGGATTCATTTCTGTGATCCCAATTCCAATTAAATGGTACAAAGCGCAATCCTTCATTCCGGTTATATTCAAAAATGGCCGGTTTAGGATGCACCCAGCCATCGCTGGTGTGTTGAGAGAATGTTGAGATTCCGAAATTCTTTTCTCCTGATGCTGAAGAGTCTGTAAAAGTTTCCCGATAGATAAGGCCTTGGTCCATACTGGCTTCAACAATTTTCCCATTTATCTGTGCTCCTCCGTCAGTTTGAACATCGCCGCCAATAGCAACAATTTTACCATTAATGACTGCAGATGAAAAAATATGAACATCACCACCGATGATGGTAATTTGACTCTCCACTGTCCCATAAACAGTGAGTCCGCCACCTAAAATTCGAATATTATTGGTTATAATCTCTGAAGAATCAATGGTTACATCCGAATAGAATCGAATTTCATTTGTTGTGAATTTTGAAGAATCACTTAAGGACGAACTGAATCCAAAAAGGATATTTGTTGTCAATATTGTTAAAATGAACTTCATAGATTAATCCTGTTCAATAGTTATGGCTCCAAAAGTAGCGCGTAAGCGTAGGGGAATTGTGCCATTTTGGATTTGACCAACCCCGATCACTCGATTTTTGGTTGATGAAATGCTTAATGGAATGTCAGAATTCAAATCTTGGACAGTGCCAGTTCCAAATATTTCCGCGTCAACATTCACAGGCAGTCCTGTGGGAACACGGATAAAAATATCACCGGTCTGTGTTTCCAAATTGAAACTGTATTCCTTAATAGATGTATCATAAGACAATTCTATTTCAATATCGCCGGCAGTAGTAGAAGCATCAACGGGTCCAATAATTCCATTACCCTCAATATTGCCACCAGATGTATGACAGGTGAGTGATCCCGTGATTTGTTGCGCATTAATATCGCCACCGGAGGTAGTTACATTCACATGACCTTTAATAGATTCAAGGTCGATTTGTCCATCGGATGTACGCCCGGTGAGATTAGCAGAAATATCTTCCGCTCTAATATCACCACCGGAGGAACGGCATTCTACAGATTCGCTTTCAATATTTTTTAATGTGATAGAACCACCACTGGTTTGTGCATCAATATTCCCAGTCAAATGAAGGAATTCAATGTCGCCACCTGAAGTAGATGCATTAAATTTTCCATCGGAATTCACAATTTCAATATTGCCACCGGAGGTATGTACGCGAATCAATCCTTCTACACGAGAGACATCAATATCACCACCGGATGTGTGGGCTTCAATGCGGCCCATCATATTTTCGAGATCAAAATCACCACCACTGGTTCTAAAAACTGATTCACCGCGAATATCTGTTACATCAATATCCCCGCCAGCAATTTCAAGATTCAAATTAATATTCATGGGCAGTTTCAATTCAAATTCTGTTTGCACATTCCGTTTATAGTAATTCTTCTTTTCGGACCGAACTTGGATCCGTTGATTATCTTCCGCATGATAAACTAGGATTTTTGCATCTTTCACCAACCGTTTGGCTTTTTTTTCTGTAGCGGTTCGAATTTTCCGTATAATAGTTATTTCTACTCCGGCACCTGCATGAGCTCTTACTTCGATATCACCTTCTACACTTTCCAATAAAATTGTGTAAGAGCCATCATCTGGGACTGTATCGAAACGAAAGGTCTCTTTAGAATGATAGTTATTATTTCGACCTTTCTCGAATTCCTCGAATATTTTTTGTCCGAAAATGAGAGATGAAAGTTGGCAAATGATTAATAATCGAATCATGATTCAGCTTCTACTCGGGAATCAGTTTCATCCGAAGAAAATATACTTAATATTTCTTTAATATTTATTTCGGCTTTTTTCATGGTACGAAAATTATAAAGAAAAAAGCATTACTTTGATTTAGCAGAAAGACCGGGTCTTTAATATGAAAATAAGTTTTGAAGAACTTGGAGTTCTCCGTGTTTGAAAAAGAATTATAACCCGGTTTCGGCCACGGTTTTTTTAACTGCGTCCAGTGTTTTATTCAACCCTGCTTTCTCTTCGTCCGTTAGAGAGAATTCCAAAACTTTTTCAACGCCTCCGGCTCCAATGACTGTGGGCACGCCAATAAAATAACCATCCATTCCAAACTCACCTTCACAAAGGGATGCACATGGAATGACCCGTTTTTTATCTCTAATATAAGATTCAGCCATTTCAATTGCCGATTGCGCGGGCGCATAAAATGCAGATCCATTTCCGAAGAGTTTCACGATCTCACCACCGGCAACCCGTGTTCTATCTTCAATCTCTTTCAATCGTTCAGCAGAAATAAGATCTGTAACAGGAACCCCACCAACAGTTGCCAGCCGTGTAATAGGAACCATGGTATCACCGTGTCCGCCCAAAACCATACAAGTTACATCCTGGACAGAAAAACCGGTTTCCATAGCAATAAAAGCGCGAAAGCGTCCACTATCTAATGCACCTGCCATCCCAACAACTTGGTTCTTAGAGAAGCCTGATACTTTATAGAATGCATAAACCATAGCATCTAATGGGTTTGAAATAACAATGACAAATGCATTGGGTGCCTGCTCTTTTATATTGGTTGCAACATCTTTCATAATACCGAGGTTTATTCCAAGAAGATCTTCCCGATCCATACCCGGTTTTCGTGGAATTCCAGCAGTAATTATAAATACATCTGTTCCTTTTACATCATTCCAGTCTGAAGTGCCTGTGATATTGGAATCGTGACCATCATGGGGTCCGAGTTGCATTAGATCCAGGGCTTTCCCTTTCACCATTCCTTCTGCTCTTGGAATATCAAAGATGATTACATCTCCCAATTCTTTCTGCGCTGCAAGAAGGGCTAGATTTCCACCGATTTGTCCGCCGCCAATCATAGTAATTTTTTTACGAGCCATAATGTATCCTTTGTGTCATGAAACAAAAAACCCCCCGATGTCGGAGGGTTTAGAAGTTAATTTT
>CAWVTW010000142.1:0-3486 GCA_963933175.1 uncultured bacterium | reverse complement strand
ACATCCAAGTCGTCAGCTTCAATCTGGAAGGCATCACCCATGATGATTTTATGGGCGTAGCAAATGATGTCGCACCCAATTTTGCCGCACTTCCCGGACTTATTAATAAAGTCTGGCTCTCTGATGAAACAAATAATACTTATGGTGGTGTCTATTCCTGGGAAAGCCAAGAAGCCTGCACAGCATACCGAAGCGGTGAACTCTACGCTGGCGCCTTAGCTAACAATCCAAATTTTGCAAACTTGTCCGATAATGGATTTGTTGTACTGGAAGGACCAAGTAAAATCACTCATATGAAATAAATATTTTTTAAAATTGACCATTGTAGAGATGTGGCGTGTTTACCCGCGCTATATCTTTATGATAATTTAGGTTATTTGAACTCTGCTTTATTTTTTTGTGAGCTGCAAACAAGTTTCACGATAAAGATTTACACTTTTTCTAGGGTAGATTTTATTATTATTTACACTTTTTGGTAGATTATTTTGTAATTTTATTACACTACTTCGGAGATACTATTGAAACGGTCTTTATATACGCAGCTTGAGAATTGGAAAATAGATAGCGAACGCAACCACCTTTTATTACAGGGGGCAAAAAAAGTTAGAAAAGCATTTATTTTAATAAATTTAATTTTTATCACTTCCATGGCATATGGAGACACAACACGTGTATCAGAACTTCCTGAAGCTAAGTTAAGAATGTTGGACGGTGAATATTCACAGCTATCACAATACGTTGGGGATGGCCCTTTGATTGTTGACTTTTGGACAACCTGGTGACCAAATTGTGAACACCAGATGGTCTATCTGGATCAAATCAATAATCATTATAAAAATATTGGTCTAAAAGTATTAGCTATTAATGTTAATAATCCAAAAATCATAAATAAAGTTAAACCATATATCAAAAAAAGAAATTTTAAATTTGATGTGGCAATTGATCCAGAAGGTAAAATTTCTGATGCATTAAAGGTTAAGGGTCTACCTACGACTTTTTTTATTGATACGAATGGAAAGATCTGGGACAGAATAGCTGGCTTTGGCCCTGGAACCGAAAAAGACTATATCAAATCTTTAGAAACATACTTTGACATAAACCATATTAAACCAGACCCTATCAACTTTGAGAAAAAGACAGCTTTAAATAAAAGCCAGAATATAAATATTGAATTTTAGTTCCAATTCGTTAATCCAACGCGGCACTGGTGATCATATATATTTTCCAACCTTTTATCTTTACAAGATGAAAATAATAAAATGTGCGTTTTTCCTTGATTAGCTTATTCGTTTTATTAGAATACTCGCCCTGAACAACATCAACTATAGTTATAAAATCATCTGCCACCTTGGCTGAGCTAATACTATGGTTTTTAATGTAAATATCTTTATTGTTTTTATTGTTTTTCCATTGTTTAAGTAAGGAAAACAATTGGTCATAATCTTCGGTTTCAATGGTTTGGTTGTTAAACGTGAATATTACTGATGGCTTCATGAAAGAGAGCACATCTTTTAATTCACCATTATTTAAAATATCAAAATATTCTAACCATATTTTTTCTACTTTTTCATCGCTAGCGTCACCTTCATCGCTACTTTGAGATGCCTGATTTGATTTAATCTTTAGATGTGCGCAGCTATTCAAAAACAATAACATACATATAACAAATTTCATCTTTCTCATTTTTCAATTTAATTATGTAAAATAAACTTCGCCAATGTTAAATAGAAATAAGATAATAAGTCTCTAGATGAATTGTTTCATTTATCGTTTTTCTCTGGTAAGAAAATCATGGTTAGTATTAATAGTCCACATCAATATCATCCGGGTGATCTGGTTTATTTATCCTATTTCTTTTGGATTGACCCAAGGTGGGGAATGCACTAAGGTTGAATTGAACACCCAACGAGATAAGTCTTTGCTCATTGTATTTTGTCGCATTCAATTTTTGTATATAGGTTACTCCGCTGGTTGGGTTGGTAATCGCTTGTTCTGTATAAATATCCATGATGCGACTGTTAAACATATCATGGACAGAAAATGTTAAATATACGTTTTTATCTATAATCGCTTTTCCAAGCGACAGGTCTACATAATAGTATGGAGCAATTTCGCCTATGGGGAGTTTGTGTTTTCCATAGCGGCGGTACCATAATTCAAAATCAACTTTCCATGGCATTGCAATCCTAATCTGAGCATCGGTTATACTGCCTGATGAATTTCCAATAAGATCTGTTTCCCCTTCTCCGCTGGTTTTTTTGATCCAATTATTATAATCTAAAATCAATCGGATATTTTTTGTGGGTGAAATAGATAAGGCAAAATCATACCCGACAGATTTTCCGATTGCCACATTGCCTGCCGTTAATATTTCGAAGGACTGCTCATTGATAGTTACAAAATCCACATCATACCATTGAATCAAATCCTGAATATCCTTATAAAAAATATTTCCGGTAAACATGGGGTGTTGTTTTGTGTTTAACCTGAAAGAAAAATTTATTTGATATATATCCACCAGTTCCGGTTTTAAAAACGGGTTCCCTTTTCTAACATGATATTCATCAATCATGCTAACGGGGAATGGATTTACCATGGCTAGCTTTACTCGGTTAATACGGCGTCCGTATTTCATGATTATTGAAAGTTTTTCATCCATGGATGTAAATCCTGTTTTCAATTCAGGGTACAAATAAAGCACTTTTTGAGCCGGGGGCGAATTGGCAATAGATGAGTCAATCAAGGAAACAAAAACATTCGATGTATCACTGTGTTGGTGACTGTCGGATAATTCAATATCATAAACGCCCGTGCTGGTTTTCCTCTGTTCGATGCGTATACCGGCACTCAAGGAACTAAGCGTAGTTTTCAATGACTTATGAACCCTAAAATATCCTGAAGATACCTGTTCATTAAAATCAAATCCATAAGGAGCATGGAGATACTCTAACTCGCTGTTAATGGCCAAAGATTGATAAGATGTGCCGCCCTGAATCATTCCAAACCGTGGAGATTGGGTTTTATATACTGATTCAAATTCTTTTGTCTCAATGGCATCATCCTGGTAAATATGGCTGTGATCATCGGGACCGGCTCCATTTGAATTTCGATCATTAATCTCTTTTTGGTGTTCTCCGGATTGGGCAAACGCAGCTGTTGTTGTTAAGGAATTGTCATCAGAAAACTTGAGTGCGTGGATGATAGATGCATCTAGGTTCCACCCGCGTTTATTATCACTAGATGTCATATGGTATTCTACCGGTAACTTGTGGTGAATTGAATCTCTTGATGAATGATTAAAAACCGTGAAAAAGGAACCTAAGTGAAGGATGTTGCGATCTGAAAAATTTAGCGTAGAACCAAGGTTTATCCCACCGGTTAGTGGATTTCCAGTAGTGGATTTTTTCTGGATGCTTCCCAGGCTAAAGGAGTCATACTGCCACTCATATTCTCGCTCACTATTCAAGGCGGAAAAATCTGATTTTC
>CAWVTW010000141.1:0-3496 GCA_963933175.1 uncultured bacterium | reverse complement strand
GCATGGATATAAACATTAGAATAAGTATGATAGTGGATGACATTCATAAATTCTCTGTCTGTTATAAAATCCCTGACGGCCTGGGTTTCAGGTTCTGAAAACGCTGATTCTCCTCGATACGTTGTGGCGCATGGATCTGGAGATGATCCAGTATTATTTGCACCCCATCCGAACCCATAATTTCTATTTAGATCTACTCCCCGATTGGTACCATCGCCGCAATTGGTATTTAATCGATTTTTCCGGTGCATTCCACCGCCATTGGGTTGAATGGATTCATTATAGACATATCCATCAGGGTTTACGACCGGCAAGAACCAAATTTCACGTTCGTTCACAAGATACGTTAATTCAGGATCGGTTCCATATTCTTCTGCAAGAAGTTGAACAAAATAAATTAAATTCATCATGCCTACGGGCTCGCGAGCATGTGTTAATGCTGTAAATAAAACTTCAGGTTCTTCTTCATCCTCTTCAGGTGTGTCAGATACTTTAAATGCCCAAATATCACGTCCTTCAACAGATTCCCCCAGGATAACTCGTTCGGAAATAATATTGGAGTATTCTGCCTGTAGTTCATCAAAGCGACTATTCAATTCATCCCAAGTGTAGTTCCCTTGCATGGATCCCAAAGGGAAATCCCGGGAGTGATCAGGGACATTTCTGGATAAATAATGTTCAGTAAGGTCAGGTATTATTATATCTATATCCAAGCCTAGTGATATCAACTCAATCGTTTGATCTTCAGACGCGGTAAGATTAATATAAACTCCTTTCTTCCCCGATATATGATCCAATGGAATTCCAGTCTGAGCGACAATTTCGAAAACATCAGGTGTTGGATTGAAGACTCGGATAGATTGATATACATCATTCCCAAAGATGAGATGGAACAAAAAGATTAATCTCGAGAGAATTCTGGTAATTTTTTGCAAAAAATTTATACGGTTTTTTTTATCCAATCGGTAGTCACCGATTTTGGGCGGGTAATTGGAATACCCAAGGCTCGTTCCCAAACCATTTGGGAAATCATTCCCATAGTTCGTGAAATACTGAACAAGACTGTATAGAAATTGAACTCCTTTAATCCATAATAATATAGTAATGATCCTGAAGCTGCGTCTACATTCGGCCAAGGATTTTTTGCTTTACCCTGCTCCTGTAACACATCCGGAACCACATTAAATAAACGATCTACGATGGAAAATACATCATCATCCTTGATATGTTTCTGGCCAAATTTAATGAAGGCAGTAAACCTAGGGTCGGGGCAACGCAACACAGCATGCCCGTAGCCGGGTATGACACGTCCGTTATTCAGTCGATCCCAGCAATATTTTTTTAATTCTTCTTCAGATGGGACACCACCAAATTCATCCCGTACACTTAAAACAAACTTAAGACATTCTTGATTTGCTAACCCATGAAGCGGACCAGCCAACCCGTTAAGTCCCGCTGTTATAGCATAATAAGGATCAGATAAAGCAGAAGCAACGGTGTGTGATGCAAAAGCACTTACATTTCCTCCTTCGTGATCGCAATGAAGCATGAAATACAATTGCATCAGTTTATGGAAATCCCCTGTATCATCCGGTAAACCAATCATGTGGACAAAATTGCCGGCCCAATCCTTATTAGAATCAGGAGTAATTCGATCTCCTTTTTTAAAACGCATCCGGTAAATACCTGCACCCAGAGTTGGAAGTTTTGCCAAAAGTTGTATACCATCTTCAAGTATTGCTTCCCAAAATTCTGTTTTTGGCATTCCTGCATCATACTTTTTTCGGAATACACTTTCGTTCTGCATAGCGAGAATCCCAGTATTAAATAGGGTCATAGGGTGAGTATCATCCGGCATTTCGCTTAATACCCTCCAAACATAATCCGGTACTTCAAGGTGAGATGAAAAATCTTTTTTCAAGTCAGCTAATTCATCTTTATTAGGTAAGCGACCAGTGAGGAGTAAAAAGAAAACTTCTTCAGGTAAAATATGGGTGATTTCTAAAAGTGGAATACCACGAATGATCAATCCTTTATCAGCCGAGACTGAGGAAGTATCACATACAAATGCTTTGATTCCCCGTAAACCAGAATAGGCTTGGGCCACTGTAACATCACTGATTTTTTTATCACCTTTATCAATAATCAGTTGTTCGATTTCGTTTTGTACTTTAGGAATCTGTTTACGTAGTTCCTGTTTCAGCAAACTCATTCTGCTCACCTCTATTAAAATAATTAAAAATAGTTTGATTGAATTTACTTATTCAATCCCTTCCAAAAAATAAATCAACAACACAACCTATATTTTTCTACACTGTTGTTGAAGTTACATTTTCAATAAATACCACGAGCATAGGTTACAAGTTCTTTCATTTAAGAATCCTAATCTAAAAGCCGTACCACAAGACCAGATCTGAGCTTTGGTTCAAACCAGGTAGATTTTGGCGGCATTACTTTATCCGCATCTGCTACAATCAATAATTCATCAATTGAAACCGGATGTAAAGCAAATGCAACTTTCGCATCTAGGCAACAACGACGCTCTAATTCTTCCAGTCCCCTTATTCCACCTACAAAATCAATTCTATTATTGGTCCGAGGGTTATCAATCTCCAGAATAGGGTTTAACAAATGATTTTGTAGTATAGATGCGTCCAGCCCAGCAACAGGATCATCAGAAATAATTTTATTTTTTGCATTTAATCGATACCAATTACCATTTAAATACATAGAAAAAGTATGTCTCTGGTGTGGAATCTGAAGATTCGGTAAATCTTTAATTATAAAATTTGTTTTTATTAACTCTAGGAACCGATCATCAGATAACCCAGCCAAGTCCTTTACTAATCGATTATAACCCTGTATCTGCATTTCATCATGAGGAAAGATAACAGATAGAAAATAATTATATGATTCATTTCCCTGGTGCTGTGGATTATTATCCTGCCTAATTTTTTGTACCCGAGATGCCGAGGCTGCACGATGATGACCATCCGCAATATATAATGCTGGAATAGATTCAAAATAGCGGTTTAGTGATTTCAGAGTTGTAGGCGATGTAATTTTCCACAAACTGTGGTTGATGCCATCATCTGCTTGGAAAGTAATATCTGGTATTAGGTTAGAAATATCTGGAATTTGATCTTGAAATTCACCATTATTTCTGAATGTAAGTAAAACGGGTCCCGTATTTGCATTGGTGATTTCAAAATGCCGGGTACGGTTATTCTCTTTTTCAGGACGGGTAAATTCATGTCTCTTTATAAGTCCTTCATTGTATTCCTGAACAGAAACTGCTGCTATAATTCCTGTTTGAGTATGCTGATCCATGGATATTTGATAAATATAAAAACTGGGATTTTTATCCTTTTGCAATTTACCAGATCTAATAAATGCCTGAAGATTTTCAGCTGCGTGATGGTGGAGTGTTTCGCTATCTGGTTCTATACCGGGTGAATAATCTATTTCTGGTTTGATAATTCTTAAGAATGAGTCT
>CAWVTW010000140.1:0-3526 GCA_963933175.1 uncultured bacterium | reverse complement strand
TTAGCTCGTATTTATCGGGAATTCTGTATTAAATCAAAGCAGTATTCTTAAATTGAATTTGGTAATTTTCGCATCAAATTTGTATAATTAATTAATAAAAGCGAATAAAAAAATTAGGAAGCTAAATTGAGCAAATATTTATTTACATCAGAATCAGTCACAGAAGGGCATCCAGACAAAGCATGCGATGCAATTTCAGATGCAATCTTAGACCATATTTTAGCGAAAGATCCCAACGCCCATGTGGCCTGTGAAACTTTGGCAACAAAAGGAGTTGTTGTGGTTTCCGGTGAAGTTCGAACCAATGGGTCTACTGAAGTAGAAAAAGTTGTAAAACAAACAATTAAAGATATTGGATATCATAAAGGTAATAGTGGAGTTGACCCCGAGGATGTTCAAGTTATATCTATGCTCCATGAGCAAAGTTTGGAAATAGCTCAAGGTGTTGATTCAGATGATATCTCCGAACAAGGTGCTGGCGATCAAGGACTCATGTTTGGGTATGCCTGTAATGAAACACCCGAACTCATGCCACTCCCAATCCAGATTGCTCATCGACTTACAGAAAGATTAACAGAATTGAGAAAAGATGGTACCTTGCCCTGGCTTCGTCCGGATGGTAAATCCCAAGTATCAGTCAATTATGAAGACGGGAAACCAGTTTCTGTAGAGAAAGTGGTTATTGCTACACAGCACGATGACATGTTAGCCTTATATGGAACAGAAGAAAAAGAATTGGAATTTGTAAAAAGTGAAGTGATTGACCATATTATAAAACCTGTTTTAGATTCTTTTGATTATCCCTACTCCGAAGATTATATTGTAAATGGTACAGGTAGGTTTGTTTATGGTGGTCCAGAAGCAGATACAGGGTTAACGGGCCGGAAAATCATTGTTGATACTTATGGTGGATCTGCTCCACATGGTGGTGGTGCTTTTTCCGGAAAAGACCCATCCAAGGTGGATCGAAGTGCAACCTATATGGCTCGTTATATTGCTAAGAATATTGTGGCTGCTGGTCTAGCAGATAAATGTGAAGTCCAATTATCATACAGCATTGGCGTTGCGGAACCCACTTCGTTTTACGTGAAATCATTTGGTACAGGGGAGATTAGTGATGAAAAACTTACTGAAATTGCCAAAGAAGTGTTTCCTGTACGACCGGGAGAAATTGTTGCACATTTAGATTTGAAAAAACCCAGATACAGACAAACAGCAGCCTATGGACACTTTGGTCGCGAGTTGGAATCGTTTACTTGGGAAAAGACTGATATGGTTCAACTACTTAAAGATAAAAAATAATTTCAGTTGGGTTTTATCCCAAACTTGCCAAGGAGCGTTGCATTGGAAATAATTTCCAATCAGGCTTGGCTATTATAACGACGTTCATTTTGATTAAACTCATCAATGGAGATGGAAATGAACAATAATACAATAAAAAATAATGATTACAAAGTAGCCGATATAGATTTGGCCGGTTTCGGCCGAAAGGAAATAGAACTTGCAGAAGCGGAAATGCCTGCTCTCATGACGCTCCGGGCAAAATACAAAGATTCACAACCCTTGGCAGATGCAAAAATTCTTGGCTGTATTCATATGACTATTCAAACTGCAGTACTGATGGAAACCCTTGTTGATTTAGGGGCCAAAGTTCGGTGGTCATCCTGCAATATCTTTTCAACTCAAGATCATGCAGCAGCGGCAATGGTTGATGCTGATATTCCAACATTTGCATGGAAAGGTGAAACTGAAGAAGAATTTTTATGGTGTATTGAGCAGACCATCCTAAAAGATGGTAATCCTTGGGATGCCAATATGGTTTTGGATGATGGGGGCGATCTAACCCAAATGTTACATGAAAAATATCCTGAAATGCTAGATAAGATTCATGGTATTAGTGAAGAAACCACAACGGGCGTTCATCGCTTGTTAGAGATGGTTGAAGAAGGCTCTCTTAAAGTTCCTGTGATAAATGTGAATGACTCGGTAACCAAATCCAAAAATGATAATAAATACGGATGTCGCCATTCATTAAATGATGCCATTAAACGTGGCACAGATATTCTTATGGCTGGGAAAAAAGCTTTGGTCATTGGATATGGTGATGTGGGAAAGGGTTCAGCACAATCATTACGTCAAGAAGGAATGATCGTTAAGATTAGCGAAATTGATCCAATTTGCGCAATGCAAGCCTGTATGGATGGGTTTGAAGTTGTTTCTCCTTATTATGACGGGATTAACACAGGCACAGTTGATGGTATTAACAAAGAGCTCCTTACTACCACCGATTTAATTGTAACAACGACAGGGAACATCAATGTGTGTGATAAAGCCATGCTGCAATCATTAAAATCGGGTTCAGTGGTTTGCAATATTGGTCACTTTGATAATGAAATAGATACCCAATTTATGCGCAATAATTGGAAGTGGGATGAAGTAAAACCACAAGTTCACCGTATATTCAGAAGTGATGATAAAAATGATTATTTAATTCTATTATCTGAAGGTCGATTGGTTAACCTAGGAAATGCAACAGGGCACCCATCTCGGATTATGGACGGATCATTTGCAAATCAGGTGTTGGCACAAATGCTTTTATTTGATGCGAAATTTGCTGATTTGCCTCTTAATGAAAAATTATCAAATATTAGAGTTGATGTTTTACCAAAGAAACTTGATGAAGAAGTTGCAGCCGGAATGGTGAGTGGGTTTGGGGGTGTAATGACGACAATGACCGATGAGCAGGCTGACTATATTGGTGTTTCAAAAGTGGGGCCCTATAAGCCTGAACTCTATCGATATTAATCTAATCTATTAAATAAAATAAAAACCCCATAAAATATTATGGGGTTTTTTGTTTTTGGTTCTCTCAGATTTATTCTACAAATTTGAATGCGGAAGTCCAAACACTATTTGCAATAAAATGAAGGTAAATCCGAATAACCACCAATTCCGTTGGAAGACGGGATTTCTACATGCTTTTCTGACCATTTTTTTAATGGTGACGGTAGCGTGCGATTTTGATATCCCTACCAAGTTCGAAATGCCTACCTGGTATCTTGATTTAAAAATTCCACTAGTTCAAACCAGATATCAAATGGCTGATATTTCCGATTCATCTGCGGGCATTTTTCTTACAGATGATTCACTTGGATTTAAAATTATACAGGAAGGAGAAATGCCTGCCACAGAACTTCCCGGTCTTCCTTCTGTGCCACTAGGGCTTGATCAAGCAATTGCATCTGGGGAAATTGCTGGAATTAGTATGGATATAGAGCTACCGGAGATTACAATTAGTCAACGAATAGATGTGGTTTTATATGATACTTTACTTTATCTCGATACAACAGATTATTATATAGACACAACTATCACTTTAGCAGACACTACGGTATTCCCTCCAGAGCCTTATGACACTACAATTTCAATAAAGATTGCAGACTATACTCCATTTTCTTTTCCTTCGGATATTCCTAGAGTAATAGAAGCAGACCTATACAATTTAGCAATAGTATATTCATTTAAT
>CAWVTW010000139.1:0-3539 GCA_963933175.1 uncultured bacterium | reverse complement strand
AAAATGATTCTATTGAAGTAGAAAATATTATTGCTATTTCGCAATAATTAAACTGCAAATAAAAAAGGGCTTCTAACCAAGCCCTTTTTTATTTTTCATAATAAAATATTTCGTTATAAAAATATAAACAGCTTCAATTTGATTTAACCCTTTAAGGGTTTACCATCTATTTTCCTGTATTAAATATTTTTTCTGGACTGGATTGAAAAGATTGGGCCTTTCATCAAAGGATCCAATGGCCAGGCCAGATTGATATGGCTAACCGATTTTTCCGCTGAACGAGATAACCCCAGCCTTAACCCGATTCCAACAGCCGAATGAAGATTATTTAACTCAAATTTCTCTGGGTCGGAAAAGGTATTTCCAGTCGAAGTAAAAACAGCCACCGCCGGGATTACAGTCAAAAATTCCAAGTCCGGGATCAAAATCAGTTCTGTATTTAGAAGAACTAGGTTTTGATTTGCAAAATAAAAATTGGGATAACCGTTGAGCCCATTGGATTCTCCCAGCAGTAATTGGTCGGTCTTCAACCTGCCAATATTATTTTTCCAATAAGTGAAGACTGACCCGTTCACATTTGATCTGAGCTTAGTCTTGTATCTGATGTTTGCTTCAAATTGACCGTCTTGTTTTTTACCTTCCTGCGATAAAAAATAATTCAAATTGGTTCGGGCGGACAAAAAATGTCGTGTACGGAATACGTCGGTATAATTGGCTTGGAATCCTACCATGTAATCATTGTTATTAGCGCCCAAACCTTGAAAGTTCCTTCCCAGTGTAAATGAAACATTCTTGATTTTATCAAAATCCTCAGTCCATTTGAGTTTGTTCAAATTCCGAGTGCGGGTATAGGTTTTTTGGTTCAGGCTCACGCTAATACCAGCTAAAACGTCGTCTCTTTCCCGTATTGTTAATTCATCCATCAGAGCTGTATCGTTTGAGACTGTATTACCCTGGTGTGATTGCTCATGGAGCCGTGTGAACAGGCTCACATTTAATTTTGTCTGATGACCATAGGATTGTGTGATTCCTACAGTAGTTGTTCGTTTGGAAACGTCTTCGAATTTAGCCAAAAGGTTTGTTTCTCCGGAAACGAATGCTGTACTGTTTTCGGCATCAATGGAATTGCCGTCATAATAATACCACATGGAACTGTTTGATTCTCGGTAGGTGGCGAAAAAGCTGTGCTTCTGCGTTTTGGAAAGGATTGGTTTGCTTAGTGATGATCCAAAACTGAAGCCATCATCATTTTTGCTGTAGTATGTTGAAAAGTACAGATCCCCGGTTCTCGTACCTGGATTCAAATAATAGAATGTAGTGCCTTTTGTCCTGAGTTCTTTATGCAAGGAGATTGAGATGCTTTGGCCGGTGCCCAATAGGTTGTTTTCACTCAGTCCAGCCCAGTATGTCACTTGGTTCCCAACCCGTTTCAAGCCTGTCCCGGGTGTTGTTGACCACTGATCAAAAACAGTGACATGGATTACAATGCCTTGCCCTGATTTTTCTTCCACTTCGATGATGGCATCAGCCAGGAAGTTTTTTCGGCGCAGGTTCATTTCACTCTCAATCAGAATTTCGCGAGTCACTTGGTCACCTTGAGAAAAAAGAAGATGTTTTATTATTGTTTTGTCCCTGGTATTGATGTGTAGCCGGTTACCCAGTTTAAACAATGATTCTTCAAAATCCCAGTTCACTCGGGAACCGTCAAAGGCATTATGCACCTGGATAATAATCGAATCGACCCGGGCAGCCATATCATGGGGCAGATCATAAACGGCAACTGGTGTTTTTTCAGCTCCCGACAGATAAGATACAAGAGATATAATAAAAAACACCCATCTCATCTGCAGCTCATAAAAACAAGATGTCAAGCATCTTTCCCTTTGTAATTCGTTGCCAGCCACAAACTGTATTTCGCCACAACGTTCTCATCACGCATGGATTGAAATTGGTGCAAAACCTTCAAATTGCTAAAGTAAGGTTTTATGGATGCAGGGATTGAATTTCCTTTTGCAATGAAGAGGAACTCCCTTCCTTTGAGATCTTTATCGGAATGGATGAATGAATAAAGTGTTTCATGATAGCCAATGGACAGACAAGATGCTTCTAATTTTGGCTTTATGTAAAAATTGACCATGGAAGGTATCTGGAAATTGTTGGCCACGATGCGTTTGTTTTGCAACTCGGGATGGGTTTCAAGATACGTCTTCAGTTCATCTGGGAACGATGAATAGATGAAATAGCGGTTCGTAACGTCATTTTTCCCCTTAATCGGCAAAAAGGGTAAGAACGTCTGGATTGAAATCAGCCCAATCAATAATAGTGAAAAAACAATTTGGATATAGAATCGTTTTTTGTGTTTCGTCCAATTTTCACCAATGGCCAATCCAAACAGGAACAATCCGCCAAACAACACCGGCGCCAGCCAATTCATTTCCATCCTGGAATGGAGTGATTGAGCGATGAAATAAATCAGGGGAGCGCCTGTTACTGATAAAAAGTAAAGTTGTTGCTGCGATTGGGCTCGATAATTCCGTGCAACCCAAATGGGATGAATCACTGCGTAATAAAAATAGATGGGTCCAGTGGCAAACAAAAGCCCAATCCATAATCCCAGAAAGTCTGAAATATTTCCAGCTTTGCTTACATGGGCCCCTTGATATCTGACAAAAGCCAAATCATTTTGGAGATTCCAAACCACGAATGGCATAAATATTAAAAATGCTAATACCAGAGAACGGTAAAAGTTCACATTTTTGTAAAAATGGCGTTTCTCCTTTACGATTGCGGGAAACAAAACGATCCCAATGGCCGGGAACAAAGCGGAAACTTTGGAGAGCATTGCCAATCCGAGCAGGGCTCCGGCCGCAGTTAAATATTCTTCATCAATGAAAAATGCTTTGTAATAATACAGGATGGCCAATATCGAGAAAAAGGCCAGAGGTACGTCCGGCGTCATAACCACCGCATTGGTGTGGAAAAGCATATTTGCCGATAGTCCCAGAGACAAAGCCATCCCCGTTGCTTCATTGAATTGAGATTTACCAAACCGATATAGAACGATGGTCAGTACGGTTATGAGCACGATAGGTCCAAGGCGAACCATAAACGCATTTTCTGCAAACATAGTTAACAACTTGATCAAGAAGGCGACGACCGGTCCGTGGTCAATATAGCCCCAATCCAAGTGACGGGCATACATGGCGTAGTATGCTTCGTCATCTATTAACATGGTTTTGGAAATGAATAACAGCCTGATGAGAATCAACACTGCGCTGATGATGAAAAAGGCTGTTCTGGTTTGTTTATTCATTCGATTTGAAAACCCAATATTTTGATCCGGTGAAATTAAAGATCGTTCCACCCACAATTCTCAATACTTATGCAATCACTTTTGAAGGTAACACATTAAAAGTGGGCTTATAATACTAAGAAAGAATAATGGTAAATAAAAAAAGAGCTTCGATTGAAGCTCTTTTTTTTATTTGGTCTGAAAAATTGAGTTATTTATAGAATTTTGCCCATTTTGAATCTGGCGC
>CAWVTW010000138.1:0-3568 GCA_963933175.1 uncultured bacterium | reverse complement strand
AAATGGCGGGAACGCCTGGGAATCGAACCCAGCTCCCCGGGAATACCAGGGACAACGGCTTTGAAGGCCGCGGAGAGCACCAGCTACTCAATCATTCCCAAATTTCACTTTTTAAAGTTTTTTGGGCGATAAAGAACTCTATAATTTATCCCCAACTTCTTCTTGATTACGTTGCCCACCCGTTCCGCTTCTGATTTATTTTTGAATCGAACAACACGAACTGCATGAAGTTTCCTGCCATTAGTTTGAACAGGAGATATTTCAACTCCATACCCGATTTGCGATACTTGTAATTTCATTCGGTTCGCATTGCCAAGATTACCAAAAGCACCAATTTGCACAACATAGGGTTTGGGCTCCAGGGTTTTAGGTTTCTGTGTCATCGGGGCTGATGGAGTTTTATCCTTTGTTACTCCATACCCTGCTACATCCAATTCAGGAAACATATTTTGATAAATCCCAACATAATATCTAACTGAATCTTCTTCACCAATGGCCAGAAAAGAACTCACTGTTAGATCTACCACTCGTTGTATACCGGAAAAACTTGGGTACCTTCTTGGAATTTGGCATAATTGTCTTCCCGCTTGGGAATATAACCCTCGAGCATAAAAATACTCTCCAATCTTAACAGCCGCTTCTGGCGCATATTTAGATTTAGGATACTTTTCGAGCAAACTGCTATACATTTCGAGAGATTTCATCCCATCAGACGTCATCAGGGCCTGAAGATAACGGACACCCGGGTCATTTGGATATTTTGAAATAAGTTCCGGAAGATATTCTTTCACACCATCTGTTTGACCTTCATGGAGTAGGGATAAATACATGTCCACATTTTGTGCAAAAAGGAATAAAGGAATAAATAAGGTCGTTATCCTAACTATCTTTGGCATCGGATAATTTTTCCAGGATTGAATCAATTTGGTGAGAAAGTTCTACCGGTGTAGATGTTGTAAGAGATAGTTTGAGTTTCATGATATCACCCCGAACATCTATGCTCTGAGGATCTATTGCATCTTCTATCAAGGATAATGCGGCTCCATCTTCACCTTTCTCTTCCAGGACATTGGCTAACCGTATTATTGCTTCAAAATTAGAAGAATCAATTTCTAGAATTCGTCTATAAAAATTCTCAACCTCACTATACCGACCCAAATCGAATAGCGCTGATTCTATTTTTCCAAAAATCTGAGATGCATTATTTATATCACGCACTGCAAATGATTCCCAATTCTCAACAGCCTTTACCAAATCCCGTATTTGTTCAAACACATCCCCTAGATAACGATAGGGCAGTCCAAAGTCAGGTGATGATTTAAGCGCTTTATTAAAAAATGATCTGGCTTCATCTGGAAAACCGCTTTTCAATTTTTCCAACCCTTTATAAACCTGAAATCGAGCCAAATCATCAGGATCATTCTTACCGGTAATCTTTTGAATCTGTTTGGTCAACCCTGCCGCCTGATCCCAATTTTCTTCTTTTTCAGATAAAAATAATAAATATTGAAGCGCCCAAATATTTCGTTTTTCAATTACTAATATCTGCTCAGCCTCTTTTTTTGCTTTCGAAAATTGAGTGAATTTTTCATAATCCAAAGCCAATGCTTGATGGATATCCACCTTCAATTCTTTAGATATATTTGGACGTACTGTTAAAGATTGATGAATTTTAATTGCTTGACCGGGGTGATCTTCCCTAATAATATTTCCCAATTGAAGGTAGGCCATAATATGATCAGAATCTTGCTTAACTACATCACGAAGTAATCGAGCTGCTTTACTTTTATCTCCCTTTACCATCGCATTCAACGCTTCTGTAAAGAGTGTATCTGTTTTTGGTTTTTGAGCGCCTTTAAACGAAAAATAATATATAATAAGTCCAGCACTCGCTATCAGTGCCAGAGCTAAATAAAGGAGAGTGATATCCAAGGTTAATATTCCCCACCCTCTGTATCATAATTACCCTCATCGATGGCAACATTCCGGAGATCATTCAATTCTTCTGTAAGGCTACGGTTTTTATTTTGTAGACTTCTAATCTCTGATTTTCCAGATAAAACTGAAAAAACAGCTGATAAATAACCAATGAGAATACCAATTGTAAGAGCACCAAGAATAATCATGGAAACGGGTGCATTTTCATATTGTTTAAAAATCAGATCGACAAATACTTTTGAATTTTCCCCTGCGTTTTGGGTTAAAAAATAAACCAATCCTAACACAAGAAGCATGGAAGCAAAAATTTTAGCTAGTTTCATTATGCGGCTTCCGCTTGATTAAGTAATTCTCCACGCAGTGTGATGCCTTTTGCTTCTCTAATTTGTACAGGAATCATATCTTGAATATGCACATCTTTTTTGTCAAAAATCACCCATTTATTTGAATCAGTTCTTCCTGCCCATTGTTGATTGGATCGCTTTGATTCTTTTTCAACTAATACAATTTGGGTGGTTCCAACCAATTCTAAATTTCTTTCCAAGGTATGTTTTTTCTGAAGCTCAATAACACGTGATAATCGATCCTGTTTTACGTCTTCAGCAATTTGATCATCATATTCTGATGCTTTCGTACCACGACGAGGAGAGTATTTAAAATTGAACGCAGAATCAAATTTTATTTCTTCCATAACGGAAAGGGTTTCATTGAATTCCGCCTCTGTCTCTCCTGGAAATCCCACAATAATATCTGTCGAAATACCAACGCCCGGAAGCCATTCACGAATCCGGTGAGCTAATTTTAAGAAATGAGATTTTGTGTAAGTTCGGTTCATCCTTTTCAGAATTCGGTCATTTCCTGCCTGAAGCGGTAAATGAACATTATTACAAATAGTATCGTATTGCCCCATTGTTTCAAGCAATTCATCTGTCATATCCTGAGGGTGAGGAGATGTATATCGAACTCTTTTTAATCCCGGAATTTGAGCTATCTCTGCTAATAAATGGTGAAACTCTCGATCTTCATTTCGATATGAATTCACATTTTGCCCTAAAAGTGTAATTTCAGAAAATCCATCTTTCACTGCCTGAGTGGCTTCATCAACAATTCCTTGCAAAGGTCGGCTACGTTCCCGTCCTCGAGTAAAAGGAACAATACAAAATGTGCAAAATTTATCGCACCCGCGCATGATAGATATCCAGGCATTTACCCCATTCTCTCGGCTTGGGAATAGATCATCATACACTTCAAATCGTGATAAAGTTGTATCCACAAGACTGTTGGTATCTACCTTTTTTCTGTTTAATAATTCTGGAAGTCTCCGATAAGAATCAGGACCTAAAATGATATCAACATAAGGTCGATTCTCCAATAAATCATGTTTAAGGCTTTGGGCCATACATCCCAAAACGCCTATGATTGTATCCGGTTTCTTTTGCTTAATCAAATCATAACGGCCCAATTGCGAATGAACTTTTTCTTCTGCATGTTCCCGAATCGCACAGGTATTTACAAAAATAGCATCTGCTTGATCAATTTGAGGAGCCTTGGCATACCCTTCTCTACGTAAAAGGGATTCAACCAATTCAGAATCAGCAACATTCATCTGACAGCCGTAAGTGTCTATGAA
>CAWVTW010000137.1:0-3583 GCA_963933175.1 uncultured bacterium | reverse complement strand
CCAAAGGGCTAAAAGCCGAGAGCGGTGAGAATCAGGTTATGCTAAACTGGAAAGTTGCTAAGAGTAGTGTAAAATATTATGTTTACCAAAATAGTATTCTGGTTGATTCCACAAATGGTCTTAGTGCTAGCGTGAAAACGGAAGCTGGAACTGAAAATTGTTTTTCTGTGGCAGGTGTAGATCAATATGGTTCAATAGGTCCTAAATCGGATGCAGCCTGTGATAAAAGTGTATTCTCAGCACCAGACTCTATAGTCGTCTCATTTGATAAACGGAATAATCATTTAATTAAATGGTCCGAGGTTGAAGGTGCAAGTTCTTATAATCTTTATACGAATGGTAAACTACAAACCAACACCGCAAAATTACAAATAAGTCTAAAAAGCCTGAAATGGGATACTAACTATTCCTATTACCTGACTTCCTTAACGGATGATGGAAATGAGGGGCCCAAATCATCTGATTATACCGTTAGGACGCCAAAAGTATATGTTATCGAAGGATTATTGCTTGATGAAGCAGGGGATGAAAAAAATGTAGATCAGGCCAAGGTATTTCTATATGATTCTTTAGGTATGACTTTATTGGAAGAGTTTGTAGTAGCAAGGAATGGAAAATTTCGTTTTGAAAAAGAAATCATTGCTGATTATTACATAATCAGGGCTTATGGGAACGGCAGTGGGAATGGTGGTGATCGGGTGCAGGTAATTAATAAAGATATTACTAGTTTAAGAATAAATTTATCTACAGAAGGTCTGAGACCAAATGTTTGGGTTGAACGAGGAGTTGAACAATTGACAGTACATTGGTCGGATCTTCCCCAAGGTAAATCCTACAATGTTTATAAAAACGACCGTCTGATACAGAATCTTGTGGGAGATACATCCTATGTTGATAAAGAAGTAGCACCGGGAGTTCCAACCAAGTACATGGTTAGGACCATTGATATTTATGATCTCGAAGGACCAGAGTCTAATCATGTAACAGAAAAAGCATCTTATGCACCACCTGACTTGACCCTGGCCGTCATTGCAGGCGGTTATGCTGTTGAGGCCAGCGGACGAATGGTCAATCTAAGCTGGCAACCGATTCCAGGAGTGGAAAAGTATGCTTTGTACAGAGATGACGAACTCTTGGCAAAACAATCAGAACCATTATATGAAGAGAAAGATCTTGAATGGAACACGACTTATGTGTATAAAATAAATTCAATCGATTCAGATGATCTTGAAGGTGTGGATTATGTAGACTCTATTACAACACACCCTGAAGTGACTGCACCCGTTTTTAAACTGGAAGAAAAAATTAACTCCATTTCTCTTTCCTGGGATCCCATACCAGGGATGGATGGTAAATATAAGATTATTAGGAATGGTGCAAATATTGCAGATCTTGGTGTTCTTGAATTTATTGATCCTGTGACCCCAGGCATTGAATATTGTTATACGGTTGCCGCAGAAGATATCTTTAAGACCGTTGGACCTGAAGCAGAAATAAAGTGTGGGAAAGGTTATTTTGCACCTCCAGGGAATTTTACGGGAAGAGTATTAAGGAATAATATTTCCTTTAATTGGGAACCCGTACTGGCAGCATCGGGGTACAGACTTTATAGAGATAATGAGTTGATTCTTGATACTCCGGATCTCACTGAATATATAGATGAAAATTTAGAATTTGATAAAGAATATACCTTTGAGATATGCAGTTATGACCAGGATGCTCATGAAGGGACAAAAATCACCTATCCTTTGACTACTCATGAAGAAGTCTTGGCAACTTCTATGAGCGCAGAAGCGGACTTGGAAAAAATTACCTTAAACTGGGAAAAGTCCAACCTGAGAGTGGATCATAGTTATAGAATCTATCGTGATGATGAGTTGTTGACTGTGATTACCGATACAACCTATAAAGATATTGTCCCACCAGGGCAATTTTTCTGTTATAAGATTACGGTTGTAGATAAGTATGATACTGAGAGCCTTCCATCCAATTCTGAATGTAAAAAAGTGCTGGTGAATTATCCCAGAAATCTCACAGTAACCGGTGATGTCAGACGTGTCTTATTTAACTATAAGTATATGATTGGAGCTGTTGGATACAATATTTACATAGCTGAGAAAGAAACAGACTCTTTGAACTTGTTAACAAAAACAAAAGGTAAATATTACGAGCATAAGGGACTTGAATTTGATAGCGAATACTGTTACCGGGTCGCCTGTGTTGATCAGGATGGAGATGAAGGTCCATTATCACCTATCCAATGTGGTTGGGTCTTGCCTCCTCCCCATATAACACTTATAGAGAAACGATTTGTAGAAAGATCTGGAAATGGAATTTTGGATGGTAGAGAACACGGATGGATCATTGCTAAAATTGTGAATGATGGCCGAAGTCCTGCGAGAGACTTAAAGCCTTGGCTCGAACCCATAGCTGATGCTATAACACCTTCATTGAAAATAGATTCTGTCGCGATGACACCAAAATTGGATATAGGGGATACACTCACAATCCGTTTTGACATCTATGGAAAACTTAAGATTGAGTCTGGAGAGCGAAAATTTAATATTCGCGTTAATGAATTTACTGGATTAGATCTGGAACCCGAGCCCATTTCCTTTACCACCTTGAAAATTCTTCCACCCAATTTGGTTGTGACTGATTTTTCCATCGATAATGAGTGGGGACAACATTACATCCCAAAAAATGAAATTGTAACTTTATCAATCCGTGTTCAAAACCTTTCAGAAGGTAGATCAGATACAGTAAGCGTTCTATTTCGGAGGGATAGTTCTTTTGTCTCGAAAGATGCAGATGAACTTCATGAATTTGGTTTAGTTAATGCAGGTGAATACCTTGATTTCAAATTTGAATTAATGAGCCGGGAAGATGAATTCACAATTTACCTGGAACTTTACGATTATTTTGAAACGCGGAAAACAATCCCTATTCATTTGGAAACCATGAAAAAGTATAAAGGGGCTGAGGATTTGATCATAGTAGAAACACCCTACCCCGTAGATATAAGGGTAGGTGAAGCTCCTATTATACCCGAGTTGATGACAGGTCTTTCAGAAGGCTCCACAGAGCACGGTATAATTGGAATTGTATTAGGGAATCTGGATTTTTGGAATCCCGAAATTCCTGGGAAATCATCTACCGCTGATAACGTAAAAATGGTAAGAGAGTATTATTATGATCTTTTTGGCATGCAAGACTACGCCATTATGCCAAGCCAATATTGGCAATTTAGTGAAAAAATGTCCAGTCGTGACTTGCAAGGTATTTTTGATCCAGATCTTGGATATCTAAGGAAAAAAATAGAATCATATTTAGATTATTCCGGTAAAGATTCGTTGGATTTAATATTCTATTACAGTGGTGAAGGGACTACGTTTAGAGGTGAAAAGGTTTTGATTCCCTATGATGCAGATCTTAAAAATGAATTTTCATTTTTCTCTCTAAAAAAATTATATAGTAATTTGATTGAAATTCAAAAAATGGAAGAAGTTGGGGAAATAACACTTTTTATGGATGTTGATTTTAATAATTCTGCTTTCCAGCAATATATTGTAAAACCTGGTGA
>CAWVTW010000136.1:0-3611 GCA_963933175.1 uncultured bacterium | reverse complement strand
AGTGGCCCATTTTTTATTCAGCGATCCAAACAATTACCTGAATCCACTCCTATTTATGATATAGCTCTTTCTTTCATGGCATCTTCCGATGACCCCATTAGCGGTGGTCGGCATAAAGTGATTGGGAGTAAAAAGCTCAATGTACCGCCACAAACCAGCACGATTGCCAGTCATTTGCCTAAAGCTGTGGGAACTGCTTTTTCTATTGATCGGGCTAAAGATCTGGATATTTCAGAAAGAAAATTGAAAGCTGAAAGTATTGTATTATGCAGTTTTGGAGATGCCAGTGCGAACCATGCAACAGCATTAAGTGCGTTTAATACAGCTAGTTGGGTCAGTAATTCTGGGGGTCATGTCCCCATTATTTTTATTTGTGAAGATAATGGAACCGGGATTTCTGTGCCGACCAATGAGCATTGGATTGAACAAAATTTTTCTAATCGCCTTGGGCTACAGTATGTAAAAACAGATGGGCTTCATCTCATTGATCTTATGATAAAATCTCGACAAGTTGAGCACGATTGCAGAATAAATCGATCGCCCATTTTTCTTCATATGAAAACGGTGCGACTCATGGGGCATGCCGGTTCAGATGTTGAGGTTGGATATCTTCCCTTGGCAGAAATTGAAGCCACAGAATTCAATGACCCATTACTCCACTCATCACGAATTTTAATTGAGAACAATTGTTTATCATCCGAAGAAATAGTGCGTCTATATGAATCGATTCGACAGCAAGTGAACCACGTTTTTGATGCTACAACCCTTCGGCCTAAACTTGAATCAGCTGAAGACGTAATTGAATCCATTATTGCAAATCAATCGTCAAGAAAAATACCAAAGCAGCCTTCAGCGAAAGTTCGGAAGGATCTGTTCGGTAAAGAATTCAATCGAATGGATCAATCCCATCATATGGCAAAATTGATTAATTACACCTTATCAGATTTAATGCTTCGCTACAAAAACACATTAATTTTTGGTGAAGATGTGGCACAAAAGGGCGGCGTATACTATGTGACAGCTGATCTTTACAAACAATTTGGTGAGCGACGTGTATTTAACAGCCCATTAGATGAAACATCTATCATTGGATTTGGGATAGGATTTGGTCAAAATGGTTTCATTCCAATTCCTGAAATTCAATTTTTGGCTTACCTTCATAATGCAGAAGATCAATTGCGTGGTGAAGCGGCTACATTATCTTTTTTCTCTAAAGGTCAATTTACCAATCCAATGGTTTTACGTGTTCCGGGCTTGGCGTATCAAAAAGGATTTGGTGGTCATTTTCATAATGATAATTCATTAACCGTTTTTAGAGACATTCCCGGTTTAATTCTTGCAGTGCCGTCTAATGGTGCAGATGCATCAAGAATGCTTCGAACTGCCGTTCGAGAAGCTTATGAGAATGGTAGAATCGTGGTTTTTGTTGAGCCGATTGCACTTTATATGGCAAAAGATCTTTATGAACCAAAAGATGGAAAATGGGTTTTCCAATATCCCGATTTAGATGAAGAAATTCCATTAGGGAAATTTTCAGAATATGGGAATGGAAAGACACTCACAATTATCACATACGGGAATGGTTTGTACTTGTCACTTCAGGCTAAAAAAGAGATTGAGAAAAAACTGAAGAAAAAAATTAAAGTCATTGATCTCCGCTGGCTGTCTGATATCAATATTCAAAAATTATTGAATGCCATTGGTACCTGTGAAAATGTACTTATTGTGGATGAATGTCGTCGAACGGGGTGTCACGGTGAAGGGCTTATTTCAAACTTATTGTCTGAAAGTAATAAGCATTTGAATATTAAACTTCATGCAGCGGAAGACAGTTTTATTTCAATTGGTATTGCTGCGACTGCTACACTTCCAAGTAAAAAATCGATTATTAAACATGGGCTGGAATTAGTGAATGGCTAAAGAACGCATTGTGATAATCTGTCCAGGACGAGGGACATATACGCGAGAAACATCGGGTTATTTGGCCACTTTTGGCGCATCGGCAAAAAACCAGATTGCTTATATGGATGAACAGCGAAAATTGGTTGGAAATTCCACGTTAACAGAATTGGATTCGAAGCCATTTAGAGCCAAAATTCACATGTCGGGGGAACATGCGTCGCCACTTATTTACGCTTGTAGTTTATCTGACTTTCTTTCCGTTGACCAAGAAAAATATGAGATTGTTGCCATCACAGGAAATTCCATGGGATGGTATAGTGCCTTGGCATTAAGTGGAGCTTTGACCCATGAAAATGCCTATTCCTTAATTAGTACTATGGGATCCATGATGAAAGATGGCACTATCGGTGGACAAATTATATATTCAGTTATGGATGAAAATTGGCACGTTGATGAGTCTGAAAAAGAAGAAGTATTAACCGAGATTAAAAATGTAAGTGCTTATGTGTCCATTTATCTTGGAGGATATTTGGTTATTGGTGGCGAGCAATCAGCATTAGATATCTTATTAAAGAAATTACCTGCAAAGGATAATTATCCATTTCAATTGCCTTTTCATGCTGCTTTTCATACACCCTTATTGGAATCCATCTCGAAAAAAGCATGCGAATTATTACCTCAATCTATTTTTCAAAAACCATCTGTTTCTCTGGTGGATGGGCGAGGACATATTTGGTCGCCATTTAGCACAGAGACTGTAGATTTGTACAACTATACATTAGGGCATCAAGTGACAAATGCTTATGATTTCTTTAATGCAATTACAGTCGCTATAAAGGAATTTTGTCCGGATAAATTGGTTTTGCTTGGTCCTGGGAATACCTTGGGTGGTTCTATTGGACAAATCATGATTGAAAATAACTGGTTGGATATTGATTCAAAATCAGCATTTTCGTCCCTACAAAAAGAAAACCCCTATCTTATTTCCATGGGTATGGAAGAGCAGCGGAAATTGGTATGTTAATCAGTAAAAAAATTGAAATTTTAGACTCAACTCTCCGAGAAGGTGAACAAACGCCGGGTGTTTCGTTTACATTAGACCAAAAAATAGCGTTGGCAAAACACCTGGATGCATTCGGTGTGGATTTCATCGAACTAGGTCATCCAGCCGTATCTCCTGATGTATATGAAGCGGTTGAAGCGCTGAATGGTTTGGATCTGAAAGCGAAGAAAATGGCTCATGGTCGATCATCCAAATCAGATATCAATGATGTTGCAGCCATTGGTGTTGGTTGGATGGGAATCTTTTTTGGAACATCTCCATTGAGTTTGAAACACAAATTCAATGCAACAAAACCTGAAGCATTAGATCGAATTGAAACTGCGGTGAAATATGGAAAAGATAAAGGGCTCAAACTTCGATTTACGGCTGAAGACGCAAGCCGAACCGATTTAGAATTTCTTATTCAAGTAGGACAATTGGTTCAAAAAGAAGGTATAGACAGATTCAGTTTGGCTGATACTGTTGGATGTTTAACACCAACAAAAATGAAAGGATTGGTTAGCCGAATGGTTTCAGAGTTGGATATTCCCATACATGTGCATTGCCATAATGATTTTGGCATGGCTACGGCCAATGCACTTTCGGCCCTAGAAGCTGGTGCACAGTGTGTAGATGTGGCAGTTAATGGATTAGGAGAGCGTTGCGG
>CAWVTW010000135.1:0-3640 GCA_963933175.1 uncultured bacterium | reverse complement strand
CGCAGTAAATTTTATAAAATGAATCTTCAGGAACCTGATCTTTATGAACAATTCGTTCAGTATTCGCGCCGCATTCGGCATTGTTGTAGTATCCATCTTATCTGCATTTCTTGCAGGCGGGATTGTCTTGGGGATTGGTCTATCTAATCCTGATTCCCCGCAAAAATTTTATACATTCATTTCTTTTATCATCGGCCAGGGATTCATGCTGGTTCCCCTTATCTGGTTCTTAACATCCAGAAAAGAACCGCTCTTAAAACGACTTAGACTTAATCCCATTTCTTCCTTCACAGTGCTCATGTCTGTATTGTTTTCCATTGGGCTCATCATCCTATCTGATGAATTAGACAAAATCGTCCAAATGTTCATCCCCGCACCGGAATATATTGTGGACTTGAATGGTTTACTCGAACCTGACACCATGTTGGGATTTGTTTTACTATTTATCGCAGTTGCCATTATTGCGCCATTAGGCGAAGAATTGCTTTTTCGTGGATTCTTACAACAATTCCTGGAAAAGTATTGGAAAGATGTGACCCGCGCCATCCTGGTTACAGCATTGTTTTTTGCCACCATTCACATGAATCCTTACTGGTTTATCCAAATCTATTTTCTTGGCATTATGTTGGGGTTTTTAGCATGGAAAACTGGTTCTGTTTTTCCACCGCTTATTCTTCATGGCCTGAATAATAGCTTTGCCATGATAGCCTCCTTCACAGATATGGGTGAGAACAATTTATATCTTTGGAATGGGCATGTGGCACCCTGGATTCTGATTTTGGCAGTGGGCTGTGTTGTATTTGGATTTAGCAATATAAACCGTCAGAGCATCCGGGCATGAGAAAAGCAATGTTTGAACACGAGATAAAGATCCTAAGGGATACGTTCGCTCGTCTTCTTCGTCGTAACGCTCACACTAATCTTGTAAAACTCATCCGCAAGACTCACCCGGCTGACCTTGCTATAGTATTTCGATACTTCAACGATGAAGAACAGGCACAGGTTTTTAGCATCATGGTGGAAGATGGGCAAGCGATGGAATTCCTTGTGGAACTGGATGATACACTGATTGCCAATCTTCTGGAAAATGAATCTCCGGAGCGCATTGCCACAGTCATTCAAGAATCATCTGCCAATGATCAAAGCTATATTCTTGGTACACTGGAAGATGAGCAAGCTCAATCCGTTATTGAATTATTAAAAACAGAAGAGCAGGAAGAGATAGAAGAACTCATGGGCTATCCCGAAGATTCCGCCGGCGCCATGATGACCACAAATGTATTTACCCTTTACCAGAATACAATTTGCAAAGATGCATTAAAATCACTTCAGGATCAGTCCGAAGCGGAAATGGTCTTTTATCTATATATCACAGATGATGATGACCGGCTTGTGGGTGTTGCGTCCCTCCGAGCCCTGGCAACTACACCGGCAGACACCATATTAAAAGATATCATGGTTAAGCGAGTCCATACAGTACGCCCTGAAACAGATCAGGAAGAGGTGGCCCAGATCGTGGCACAATATAATTATCTTGCCGTTCCCGTGTTGGATGCAGATGATCATCTTCTTGGGATTGTTACCGTGGATGACGTGGTGGATGTGATCCGTGAAGAAGCTACAGAGGATTTTCTCCAAATGGCTGGTGCAGGAAAAGATCGTGAAATCCTGCTAAAATCAAGTTGGGAAAATGCCCGTGCTCGATTACCCTGGCTTTTTGCAAGCTGGATCGGTGGTATTTTTGCAGCAACCATTATTGGGACATTTGAACATATGCTGGAAAGCATGATTGCTTTAGCAGCTTTTATTCCCGTCATCATTGGAATGGGTGGAAACATTGGAACACAATCTTCTACAATTATTGTCCGCGGGATTGCAACCGGACGGATTGAAATTGGCAGTGAATTAAAAGTGCTGTTGAAGGAAGTTCGTGTTGGAATAATCTTGGGGGTACTCTATGGTTTATTACTTGGGGTGTTTGCAAAATTCAGATTTATTGATGCAGATCCTATGTTGGGTGTCGTGGTCGGATTGAGTATTGCTTGTTCCATGCTGATTGCGGTTGCGGTTGGAACGTTTATTCCCATGTTTTTACGCAAGGTGGACATCGATCCTGCTGTTGCTACGGGACCATTTGTCACAACCAGTATTGATATTCTTGGTGTCCTTTTCTATTTTGTGATTGCCGAATATTTCCTATCAATTTAATCCATGTCTTTCCTGCTCATGTTAAGTACCGGGATTTACCTGGCTTTTATCTTATTTATTATAGCGGGACTTTTTCGCCATAACGAACAATCCATAATAACCACAGATCAAACTCCATTTGTATCTGTGGTTATTGCAGCTCGAAATGAAGAAAAGAATCTCCCTGACTTGATCCAGGATTTGGTAAACCAGGAATATCCATTGGATAAACTGGAAGTAATCATTGTTGATGACAGATCCACTGATTCTACAGCCAAGATCTTAATAGAAGCTGCCGAAAATTTTGCCGTTGTAAAATATATACGCGTTGAACAACTGCCTACGGAAATGACACCAAAAAAACATGCTTTAACTCTGGGAATTGAAATGGCGAAAGGTGATGTAATCCTTACAACAGATGCAGATTGCCGTGTAGGAAAATTCTGGGTATCCAGTATGGCCTATAGCGTAGTTCAGCAAGACAGCATTTCAATTGGGTATTCAAAAGTAGCCGGGAAATCATTTTTTGAACGAATTCAAATGTTAGATTTTCTTGGCATTATTACTGCCAATGCCGGTGCCGGTGGTTGGGGTCATTTCTGGTCAGGAACTGGACAGAATTTGGCCTATAAAAAATCAGATTTTGAAGCCATTGGCGGATTTGAACCGGTGAAAGACAGGATCTCCGGCGATGACATGTATCTTGTTCAATCCATTTCAAAATTAAAGAGCGGCATGATTAATATTGATGCTAATTCTTTCGTAACAACTGCTGCGTTGCCAACCTTTCCAGACTTCATAAATCAGCGAATACGATGGTCTTCAAACTCAAAGGATAATGCTATGAAAAATCATCTATTTTTTGTTTTTCTAAGTTCTGCGTTCTTGTGCAATTCAACTCTTCTTCTATCTTTTCTGTTTGGGTATTCATGGCTTTTTGCATTTTCATTAAAATTCATTTTGGAAGGAAGTGCGGTCTTTTTAGGCGGAAAACTTTTCAACACCAAGGTAGACCCCATTGTTTATGTTGCCTGGTCATTGGCGCAACCTATCTATATTCCTGTTGTGGGACTTATGGGTCTTCAAAATCGATTCACCTGGAAGACATGAAAAATATCTTCATTCTTTTTATTACAATCTGTTTTGCTTCTGGGCAGTCCTATTCCATTTCAATTTTTGGAATTCCTGCTGCAGATGTGGAACAAACCATTCATGACTCAGGAAAGATTGAATTCACATCACAGAATAGAGGAATCTTCGATCTCTTTTGGCCAGCAAAGAATGTTTATGATGCTGTTTATGATTCAAATTCATTTGCCCTGAAGAGTTGGAGCAAAACTGTAAAACAGGGTGAATTCAACCAAAAGGTTTCAGGCAAAGTTGACTTTTTGGGATATCTTGTTTACGATGACAAAACCATGATTGAAATTCCACAGAATATTTATACAATATT
>CAWVTW010000134.1:0-3684 GCA_963933175.1 uncultured bacterium | reverse complement strand
GTTTTGGGCGAAAGTGTATTTTTGAAAGACAATACATTTGCAGGCACGCCAGAACAAAGAGCCAATGATATTAATGGCATGTTTGCCAATCCGGACATTGATGCCATTATTTGTGCTCGTGGTGGGTACGGCGCCAATCGTGTTTTACCTCTTTTGGATTATGATCTTATACAGGAAAACCCAAAAATATTCATGGGCTATAGCGATATAACTGCTTTTCTCATATCCATTACCCAAAAAACAGGGCTTATTACCTTTCATGGTCCCATGCTCACCTCCTTTAAAAAAAGAATGGTGAATTATAATTTTGATCTCATGGAAAATATCCTGGTTGGAAGTGAATCTGTTACCATCCAATCGCCATCAGAATTACCAGCATGCATTTTAAAATCCGGAAAAGCAAAGGGTACCCTTTGGGGTGGGAATATGTGCCTATTGATCAATCGATTGGGTACACCGGATCAATTAAATACAGATGGTGCAATTCTATTTATTGAAGATATTGATGAATATTTATACGCGTTCGACCGTATGTTGGTACACATGAAAAAAGCGGGCATGTTTGAAAATATTAAAGGTCTCATTATAGGTGAATTGGTTGACATGAAAGATTATGATGATCCATTTGGGAAATCTACAAATGAAATAGTCATGGATGTATGTGGCGATCTGGATATTCCCATCATTTCGAATTTCCCCTGCGGACATGGAATATATCAAGCGACACTTCCCATTTCAATTCCGGTGCAATTAGATGCAAACTCTGATTCACCCTCTTTAACTTTTTTAGAATCTCCCGTTAAATAAGGAAAAATAAATGCTGAATTACATTTGGTTTGGGATGATGTTTATCGGCGTGGTGGTTGGTGCATTGACTGGTAACATTGATGCGGTAACAGAAGCAGCTATCGATATGGCAAAAGTTGCAGTTAATCTCGCTATCGGCTTAATTGGCATTATGGCACTGTGGTTAGGCATCATGAAAATTGCAGAAGAGTCAGGGCTCATTCGCATCATTGCTAGAGGACTGCGTCCCATCACCATTCGTCTTTTCCCTGATGTACCGGATGATCACCCTGCCATCGGGTCTATTGTCTTGAATATGGCAGCCAATATTCTAGGTTTGGGTAATGCCGCCACTCCGCTCGGATTAAAAGCTATGGAAGAACTCCAGGAATTGAATCCAAGCAAAGAAACAGCCACCAATGCCATGTGTACTTTTCTGGCAATCAATACATCTAGTGTTCAACTTATTTTACCAGCAGCTGTGGTGGCGCTTATGGGAACCCATTCCAGTCAAATTTTCATCACCACTATTTTTGCCACCGGAATGTCCACCCTGGCAGCAATTTTTGCCGTTAAATTTTTAGAGAAAAGGAAACGATTTTCATTTGTGAAAGGAGATGAAGAATGATTGATTCATTTGTTAGCAGCGTGAATGAAATCTCTAAATACATAATTCCCTTTTTGTTGGTTGGAATTCCTTTTTATGGTTTAGTATTTAAAAAAGTAAAAGTGTATGAATCTTTTGTGGAAGGCGCGAAAGACGGCTTCACAATTGCCGTAAGGATCATTCCCTATCTTGTGGCAATTCTTGTTGCCATTGGAATGTTTCGAGCATCTGGGGCATTGGATTTATTGCTCAATTTCCTTTCTCCTGTTTTATCAATAATCGGCTTTCCGGCAGAAAATTTTCCTTTAGCATTAATGCGTCCTTTATCGGGAAGTGGTTCGTTAGGCCTATTGACTGATTTGATTAATGTTCATGGTCCAGATTCTCTAATTGCTAAAATTGGCGCCACCATGTTTGGATCTACAGAAACCACATTTTATGTTTTGGCAGTTTATTTTGGTTCAGTGGGTATTCGAAAAACACGCCATGCTCTTATAGCTGGATTATTTGCGGATGTTGTAGGTGTTTTTAGTGCTGTCTATATCTGTCAGTTCTTCTTTGGTTAGCGGTAAGAACCACTAAGATACCAAGTATCACGAAGGAATTAAAAATGAATAAAATTATCATTTTCGTGGTTATCCTGTTTTTTTTAGGCTGCAGTGATACGAATTCGATTGTTTCAATAGAAACCATCGTGAAACATGATTTGGTTAATATTCAAGAATTGGATTCTACTCTTCTTGTTGAGTTAAAATATTCCACCATAGATAATTTTATGAAGACCGATGTATATGGTGAACTAGAAACATGTTATATGCGGAAAATCCCAGCCCAAATGTTAGTAAATGCCAATATATTTTTAAAAGAAAACCATCCTGATCTTCGTTTGCTAATTTATGATGGTCTCCGACCCCGTTCAATCCAATGGATCCTTTGGAATACATTAAGCGATGTTCCCGAATCCGAAAGAACCAATTTTGTAGCTGATCCAAGAACAGGATCTATCCATAATTTTGGTGCTGCTGTTGATCTTACAGTTGCCCATAAAAATGGAACTCCGTTGGATATGGGAACCCATTACGATTATTTTGGTGATTTGGCATTTCCAAGACTGGAAGATTCTTTGATAGTAGTTGGAGATTTAACACAAGAACAGGTGGAGAATCGTCTTATCCTTAGAGATGCCATGACCCAAGCTGGATTTAGTACTATCACAACAGAGTGGTGGCACTTTGATTCATTCTCCTATAAAGAGACAAAACGAAAGTTTTCCATCATCGAATAAAAATGAGTCACCTTAATAAAATTGTTTTGTCTCTAGTTGTAATATCATCGCTTACATTACCACAAAATAAACCAGAGCGGTTATCTCCAGGGGATACAATATTATTCATCGCCCCATCAGGATATTTAAAACAAGATCGAATGGCATTAGCCAAAAAGCGATTAGAAGATCGTGGATATGTCACTGTTCAGGCAGATGATATTTTTCGGGCATATGGGTATTTGGGGGGGACCGATGAAAGACGAGTTGAAGAGCTTATGGCTGGCTGGACAAATCAAAATATTAAAGCTATTTTCCCCGGAACAGGCGGGTATGGTACAACCCGGATTTTAGATCAACTGGATTATGATATTATAAAAAATAATCCAAAAGTTTTGGTAGGATTCAGTGATATTACCGGCTTGCATCTCGCCATCAATAAGATGACCGGTCTCACAACATTCCATACACCAAGCCCCATGTATGGATTGGGGAGTGAAGAAAATCTATCGCCAATTTCTGATTATTATTTCTGGCAAGCCATTGAAGAAAATAATCCAAATGGATACACCATTGATGTAAATTTATTTGAATTGGGTGAATCGGTTATTACGCTCCATGGCGGAAATGGAAAAGGTGAACTTATTGGTGGAAATTTATCTTTGATCAATACACTCATGGGTACGCCTTATGAAATTGAAACGAAAGGAAAAATTCTTTTTATAGAAGATGTGGGCGAAGCACCTTATCGTATCGATCGATATTTCTCCCAATTAAGAATGGCTGGCAAATTTGATCATCTTAAGGGGGTTATTTTAGGGAAATTTACCCGAAGAGCCAAAGAACCACCGGATGATGACAATAGTTTTACAATGATGGGAGTATTGGAACAATATTTTTCAAATTTGGGTGTCCCGGTGATTGCCAACTTTCCAATCGGACATTACAAGTATAATGTTTCATTCCCGATTGGCGTCATGGCAGAGATTGATGCGGACAAGCAAACGGTAAGAATTTTAGAAAACCC
>CAWVTW010000133.1:0-3722 GCA_963933175.1 uncultured bacterium | reverse complement strand
TAACAGAATTTATCAAAAAATTAGTACTACATTAAAGATACTTAGATAAAAAAGATAACCTGATAATCATAAATTATTTTCCCTCAATATTCCATTAATGTTTCTTTTCAGTATTTGGAAAATGGACGGTGAATATTTATTTAGTCTCAGCCTAAGTTCTAGGCCTGTTTAATTGAGGCCAACATGAAAAATCTTATTCTATTTTTAGTTTGCACCTTTTTGTTCAGCGCGGATGATAAGGCGCCTAGTCAGCGTACCCGAGACCGGGATGTGGATATTCACCATATCAAGATAGATATAACAGTAGACCTTGAGAAGAAGTCTGTTTCCGGAAATGTAACCCACACACTAAGTGCACTTAATTCTTCTTTATCCGAATTCGCATTGGATGCGGAAGATATGGAGATTCATCGTGCGAGATTGAATGGAAAGGATATTTCATATAATCATCATGGGGATAAAGTTTTTCTCTCTTTGTATAAGCCCATAGGCTGGGATGATACAGTTAAAGTTCGATTAGATTATACAGCACATCCCCGAATAGGAACATTTTTTATAGAGCCTGATTCGGTCTATCCAGGAAAACCATGGCAAGCTTGGACCCAAGGCGAAGACACAGATAACCATCACTGGGTACCTATTTATGATTATCCCAATGATAAAGCAACATTTGAAACCATTTTGACTGTTGATAAAAAATTCAAGGCAATTTCCAATGGTGAATTAATATCTTTAAAAGACAACAAAAATGGCACACATACATGGCACTGGCACGAGCATTTCCCCATGGTGAGTTACCTCATTTCTTATGTCATCGGTGAATTTGAGAAAGTTGAAGATTCTTACAATGGAATTCCCGTGAATTATTGGGTGTATGATGAAAATAAAAAAGAAGCTTTGCGATCTTTTGGATTGACTCCGGATATGATGAAGTATTTCGGTGATGTGACTGGCGTTGAATACCCCTATGAAAAATATGACCAAATCATTGTTGATGATTTCATGTTTGGTGGTATGGAAAATATCACGTTAACACACAACACTGATCGAACCATGTTTGATGAATTTGCCGCTCCAGATGTGAGTAGTGATGGATTGGTAGCTCATGAATTGGCGCATCAATGGTTTGGTGACATGCTTACAACCCGGAATTGGGCTCATGCTTGGTTAAATGAAGGGTTTGCCACATTTTTCTCAAGAAAATACCGTGAAAATAAATTTGGATTTGATGAGGGTGAATATATTCGATTCGGTGAAATAAATGGATATTTTGGTTCGAATAAGAAATGGAGACGGTCAACGGTTCAGCACAAATTTTATGAGTCAATGGATGTGTTTGATGGCCATATTTATGCGAAAGGTAGTTTGATTTTGAATATGTTACAGGATTATTTTGGGGATGACGCTTTTTGGAGATTTATCCAACATTATACTAAAGAAAATCAATATAAAAATGTGGAAACCCCAGATCTTAAAAAAGCTATTGAAGAGACTACTGGACAAAACATGGATTGGTTTTTTAAACAATGGATTTATGAACCAGGTTTCCCTGAATACAACGTAACCTGGAAATATAATCAACGAAATAAATCGGTAAAACTCACTGTAAAACAAACTCAAAAGAACACTAATATTTTTAAAATGCCAGTTCAAATTAGGGTTGATGATAATCTTCATACGATCTGGATTGATGACAAGGAAATGGTGTATGAAGTTCCGGCCGTTAAACGGCCTAAAATGGTTATTTTTAATGCAGGGATGCGCATCCCTTGTAAATTGACTTTTAATAAATCCATTTCTGAATGGATCATCCAATTGGAGAAAGGTCCGCATATTTTAGATAGGATCGCTGCTGCAAAGGAATTAAGTACCAAAAAGGGCAGACATATTGTAGAAAGGGCATTATTGAATGCGGCAAAAAATGATCCCTTCTGGGGTGTAAGGAAAGAAGCGGTGAATGCTTTCGCGAAATTAAAATCCAAGAAATATGCTGATGATCTCATGGCACTATCGCAAGGGCAGGATAACCGAGTGCGTCGTGCCATTTGGAATGCATTAAGAAATTATAAGAATGATGAATTAGTTAGTACTTTTTTACAGGACGTAATATCCACCGATGAAAAATATTACAGCGTGGCTGATGCGTTTAAGACCCTGGTCATCGTGGATACGGCAGCGGCACGCCAAAAAGTGGATGCTTTATTAGAGACAGATTCCCATACAGATGTTATCAGAGAATCGGCCATCACCTATTTTGGAAGTGTTGTGACAGATAAGAATTATGACCGCTTAAAAGAATTGGTCGCTTATGGCGGCACTACATGGGATGCTCGACCGGAAGCAGTGAAACAATTGGGAAAATATGTAAAAACAAAACCGAAAACCGTGGACCTGTTTGTGGATATGCTCCAGGATAAAACGCGTGACGTTCGGCGAAATGCGGTTCGTGCATTGAATAAACATGGGAAAAGAACCCACATTGGTGCTTTGGATGAATTGTTGGTACGAGACCCAATCATGAGTCGGGATATACGGTCTGCAAAGAAAAATATTCTTTATCCGCTAAAAAAGCCTGCTAAAAAAGGGGCAGAAAAGGAATTGAAAGACGCAAACAAAAAACTGGATGATATCCGAAAATTAATTAAGTAATGGATAATCGGTGGTCTATTTGGCTCTGTCCAGATCCATCTGAGCAATCCAGCATTCAACAACTAGTTAATGAATGCTGTTACCGGTTTAAATCATCTCCCTTTGCTTCCCACATCACTTTATTTGGGAGGGTGGATGCAGATCCTGAAACCGCTTTTTCTTTCTTAGCAGATTATGTTGGTGGACTAGGTTCAATTTCTTTAAATATGCTTGGTGTCAAAACTGGGACACTGCCGTGGAAAACTCTCTATCTACAAGTGGATAAAACTGAACCATTGGTCAGACTCCAAAAAGAAATTGACCAATATTTAAACGCCTATAGACACTATGAATTTGATCCCCATTTGAGCTTAGCTTATGGAAATCTTGAAATTAATGAATCTAAATTAGAAAAAATTACTTTTCCTGAAACGATTACCTTTTCTTCCGTAGTTTTGATGGAAACCCCTGATGATATAAACGAGTGGAAATTAATATTTCAGGCTGACCTGATAGGAGGAATAGTCCTATGAAAAACCCGTATTTAGTCGTGATCGATGTTCAGGAGAAATTGTTTCCTGTCATCCATGAAAAAGAAATATTTTTAAAGAATATTCTGATCCTGATCAAAGGATTTCAATTATTCAAACTGCCCATCCTTTTAACCGAACAGGTACCAGATAAACTCGGACCCACCATCGAACCAATAAAATCACTTTTAGGTGAAACAGAACCTATCATTAAATCTTCTTTCTCTTGCGCCGGTGATCCAGGGTATTCATGGCAGGCCGGGAGTCATTCCAGTTGTGATGGTGTTGTTCTTGCGGGGATCGAAACTCATGTATGTGTTTACCAGACGGAACGGGATTTAATACACCGAGGGGAACATGTTGAAATTGTGACTAATGCCGTAGCATCTAGGAATCTTAATAATCACCAGATTGCCTTAGATCGTATTCGGAACAATGGTGGATTCTTAACCACAGTCGAAATGCTCCTTTTTAGCCTTCAAGAGAAAGCTGAAGGAGAGACCTTTCGGGAATTGATTAAATTGGTGAAATAAACATTTAATTTGGAACAATATAATATTAATT
>CAWVTW010000132.1:0-3762 GCA_963933175.1 uncultured bacterium | reverse complement strand
TTTAGAAATACTCAATGTAAGTTATTTTAATCTCTCTTTTGAAATAGTCTACTTTTTCCTCATCAAATAAGAGATTGTTCAGGTGTAATTCGAGATGAAGTGATTCTACAAAAGACCAGCGCATGGCGGCATTCAAATATCCACCTTTATTGATAGCCAATGTTTGTGCTGTCATATCATTCTCATTCATGGCACTATTGTATTCCAGCAAAAAGGAGAATTCAGGGTTCAATTCAACATCAAATCCAAAAAACAAATTTGGATCAGAATCACCATCATCGATTTCTGTGAAATTATAATTGATCCCTGAATGCAGCCCTACATTCCCGAAAGGTGATTTCCAGTTCTTGGAAGCAGCCAGATAGGCTCCAACGGCTTTCGTGTCATATCTTTTCAGGGAATCTTCCGGATGATAATTTCCTAATCCTTGTGTATTAATCCCAAATGCAATTCCGGGCATGGACAAATTCTCATCAATAATAAGATATTTCACTTTTGCTTCTGGACGTGGATACCATCGTAAGCTGTCATCACCGATCAGGTTTGGTGACCCAAATGATAATCCAAATTGAAATCGATCTGTGATGCCCGCACTTAAGCCCAGGATCATGCCGCCCTCATCCTGGATGCGCATATCCATGGAAAAACTTCCTCGGGCCAATGTCCCAGCTGTGGGAACCGTGATCAGATCAGTGGGTGGTGGAAGTTCCTGCCCTGAAATTCCAGCCACCATTAGGAGAGTTAGAATAGCATTAGTATATCTCATTTCGACTTTATGTGAATTGGTTTAGGATAAATTACGTCACCTACACGGGAGGTCAAAGAACGGACACGGTGGAACGGAATCGTCAAAATATCTCTCTCCCTTTCCATCCTGAATTTGATACCGTTGTCTGTCATATTTACAAAATCCACCGAAAGCCTGTCACCCGTTACCATGATAAGTTGATCCCATGTTGTCCTGGGAATAATACCTCCATGGGGTACAATGATACGGCTTTCTTTTATCTCTCTGGCAATAATATCGACCTCATCTAGTGTATTATGTGAGCGAGGTGGCGGTGTCTTATAAAGTTGGTCACTGGGGGCCTGGTCAATGGCAACGTGTGAGATCAGTTTACCATCATGCCCAAATTCCCAAATTTGAACCACAGCATGAGATTGGATAAACTCAGTCATAAGATCAAATTTATATTTAAAGCGTCGAATTATTCGGGCGGATGGAAGATCTCTCCATCGCTCTTCCTTTAAACTTCCAAGATAATCATAATCTAATTCAACCTGGCCATATTTCTGTCCATCCACTGTTTCAAACACAATCTTAGAAATGAGAACACCATCCTGAATGGTAAAATAAGTACGCTGGTCCGTAAACGTTAAAGGTTCATTTCTTGGAAATCGCCATGTGCGAAATTCCTGGCTCCATGGTTCAGAGTCTCCAATGACTGTCAGGTTCAGATATTTCCATTTTTCCGTATACTCACCACGCTCAATGAGTTTCCCTGTATCATTATACTTGAGTATTTCCTGTTTTTCAATGGTGCCTTTTGCCGTAATTCGTTGGATTTTAACAGGGAGGTCATAATCATTATAACTGACAGCAAGATGGGCAACACCACGGCGGCTGGTGGACATCATGGAAAGGTTAGAAAGAAAATTATGATCATCTTTAAAATAGCGAACATAAGACACATCATCGGATTGCCCAATCAAAAATGAAAGCAGCATCAGGTGAATTATTATTTGAGTCATGAATTTCATTAATCTTCCGTTTTTAAATCTTCATCAAGTGTATTGGATAATTTAAACCTGTAAATGGCTCCATCTTCTTTATCACATACATAAACCACCCCCCGTTTGTCCACCGTGACGGAAACCGGTTCATTCATGATTGATACGGTATCTTCTTTTGATGCGTATCCTGCTTTTTTAAAAAAATCCCCATTAGCATAGAATACAGAAACATCTCCCTTCGTTGAATCTACTACATAAATATTTCTATCCTTATCCACAGCAACATCCATGGGACTTACAAACAAAGTTGAATCCATAATATCATCAGCCACCGGATTAAAGCCTGATGAATAAGTTGTATAATCGCCGGATGAATTGGGTATAATCATATGAACTGGAAAATATTCGCCTGTCTGGGTGAAATATAGATTTCCTTGATAATCCACATCAAGGCTTAAAGGCTTATTTACGAATTCAGCACCTGTTCCATGCCCAATCGCGGTTGACCCAAAAATTCCAGTAAATCCCCAAACCAAATCTCCGGTTGATAATTCCAGGAGAATGGACTTTTGAAAATCAATTTGAATTATTCGATGTTGATTATTAATGCCACCATAATTATCTGTAACAAAAATCATATTTTCATTATCAGATGGTGATGTTAACCCAGTGAATTTGCTGGAGTCCGAATCATAATGAATATCTTTTAATATATTTTTCTCATCTCGCCCATCAAAAAATAAATGAGGCAATAATAAAGAATCGATTAAACTCTGATCATTGGAAAATTCTGGAGCAGTCAATTCATATTCTGGATTATTTAAATAAGAAAGCCAGGTAGCAGATCCAACTGTATCAATGACAACAACACCTGTCTCCATATGAAGAAAAGACGCACTGACCGAAACCTTGTTAATCCCAGCCTCATTCCAATTTTGGTTCCATAAAAAAATACGCTGTGATCCATCAATAAAGAACACATTCATTTTTTTATCAATGTCAACATCAATAGGAGTAATACCATTTGTTTCTGAATCAACCAAACCTTTCAATGCATCAAATCCCGTTGGGGAATTACCATTTTGATCAAAAACTAGAATTGCATTAACTCCTGCATCAGCCACATAGACTCGCCCGTCTTGAGCAATGGAAATTTCTACAGGCTGGCTTAAACCATGAGCAGAATTCCATACGGGACTTAATTGCAAAAAAGACGTATCCCCTGCACCAAAATTACCGGAATTATTTTGATTGATATCATTTGGAATCCTAAATCGATCCACACATGAAATGATCATCATGGACAAAATAATGAGATTAAAATATTGGCGTTTCATAATAAATAAAGTTTTGCACAACTGAAAGCACGCGTTGATAAGTAATAATTTACTTTCATAATGAGAACCCTATAGTGAATCGTTTCGGATCCGATAAATGTTCAAAGTTGGCATAGCCATAATCTGCCCTGATTTTCACACCGCCCACCGGAATAACAAATCCTACCCCAAAGGTCATATTCTCTTCTTTTTTATTAGATTTGTACCCTAAACGGAGAAACAACATTTCCATAAAAGAGTACTCCAATCCCGTTACAATATATTCTGCATTATCCACCGGGTGATTCAACTGAAGAGATATGGTTAAATGCTGGTTTTTCTGAGCAATAGGGTCAAAGGCACCGCCAACTCTGAATTGTGTTGGTGGAGAAAATTTGGCAAAATCCGTTTGTTTAATAATTTCTAAACCAGAATTTTTGTCCAAGATCCGTTTTTGATAGGTACCGGTTGGAGAGACTTGTTTTCCGAAATGGGATAAAGATGCACAGAATCGCAACGATTTATATCCTGTCCAATAAAAGGTTCCCATATCCATTAACACGGCATTCATCCCATAATCAGCCAGATCTTCTGACACATGTTTAAATGTAATTCCAAAACTGAATCGGTCAGTCATTTTTGCACCATAAGTCAAACCAATAAATCTATTTTGAAATGTGAAATAATTCCCTGTGCCATCAGGATGATATTC
>CAWVTW010000131.1:0-3835 GCA_963933175.1 uncultured bacterium | reverse complement strand
GATAATGGCAAACTCCATCTCCGCATGACCTGTCAAGTAAACGGAAAACTCATTTCTGATGGCAACACCAATGATCTGTATCATCCATTCACAAAAATGATTGAACGAGCATCCATGAATGCCAAATTGTTGCCCGGTGACATTCTGGGCTCCGGAACCGTTGGCACCGGTTGCATCCTTGAACTTCGTCCAGAGAATGTTGGTGGATGGATAAAAAAGGGTGATGTAGTTCGGATGGAGGTTGAACGATTGGGTGTCCTCGAAAATAAGATTGTCTAAATCAATAAATAACAATGAAATCTCTGAATTTTATCGCGGTGTAGAAGCATTTAATCAAAAGGATTATCCAAAAGCACATCATATTTGGGAACATAGTTGGATGCGCTTAGGTAAATCTGGAGATCGTGCCTATATCAAACCATTTATCATGCTGACTGCATCATATCAGAATTACAAAAAAGGGAAAATTTCTGGTGGAGATTATTTATTTAAATGCGCATTGGAACGCCTACGCGAGAATCAAGACTCATTGGCTAAATTCACTGACGTAAATTCACTCATTAATCAAATCCAAATAATAATTACTAAATATGACAAGTTAGATCGATTCAATAATATTCAAATAATTGGAGAAAAAATCAAGTAATGCCTTTTTACCAAAAACGAGGAAAAATCCCAACTAAACGTCATATCCAATTCCGGGACGATTCCGGAAATCTTTACTGGGAAGAACTTATCAGCAGAGAAGGGTTCAGCCACATGTATTCCAATGTGTATCATATTTATCCCCCTACTGGTGTTGAAGCAATTGGCAAATTAAAGAAGATCGATCTGCAAGCAGCAGATCAAACACATCGTCATCATCATATCCGCACCGCCAATTTGAATTCTAGAGGTGATGCTATTTCATCCCGAATCCCACTTTTCTTTAATTCTGATGTTGTCATCTCCAAAGCCCACGTGACGGATTCCATGAGCATTTTATATCGAAACGGAAACGCAGACGAAGTTATTTTTATTCATACAGGTACCGGTTTATTCAAATCTAATTTTGGGGATATGGAATTAAAACCGGGAGATTACCTTCTGATTCCCCGGGGTGTGATTTGGAAAATTGATGTAAAAGATGAAATGCGAATTCTCGTAACCGAATCTTCATCACCCATCGAAACACCCACTCGATACAGAAATAAATTTGGCCAACTCCTAGAGAATTCTCCTTTCTCTGAACGAGATTTTCGCACACCGGATTTTGTGGGTGCTGTAAATGATTCATCCATAGAAGTGGAGGTAAAACTCCGCCATGGAATTCAAACCTATGGTTATCAACATCATCCCTTTGACTTGGTGGGCTGGGATGGTTATTATTTCCCTTACATTTTTAATATTAAAGATTTCATGCCCATCACTGGAAAAATCCACCAACCACCGCCCGTGCATCAAACATTCCAGGCAAATGGATTTGTGATTTGCTCCTTCGTGCCAAGATTGTTTGATTATCATCACGATTCTGTGCCAGCACCTTACGCTCATAGCAATGTAGATTCAGACGAAATTATTTACTATGTAGAAGGGAATTTCATGAGTCGAAAAGATATTGATGAACAATCTATCACCTATCACCCCATGGGATTACCCCATGGCCCTCAACCAGGCAAAATTGAAGAGTCTCTGGGCGCCAAAGAAACAAATGAATTGGCTGTCATGATTGATACCTTCAAACCGTTAAATATGACAGACGCAGCCTTATCTGTGGATGATGAAGATTATCCTTATTCGTGGATTGACTCATGATTCTTGATCCAAACGAAATCCCTTTTCAGGATGCACACAAACTCATGATTGGGTCCATCGTACCCCGGCCCATTGCCTTTGTATCCACCCGTTCCAAAGAAGGAAAAAATAATGTGGCGCCATTTTCCTATTTTAATGGCGTTTGTTCCAAACCGCCTACCATCATGTTTGCCCCGGCTCGGCGCGGATGGAACGGAGATGAAAAGGATACTCTTATTAATATACGGGATACGGAAGAATTCGTGGTGAATATTGTGTCTGAATCTTTTGCGGAGAAAATGGTCATGTGTTCCACCGATTTTGATTCTGATGTAGATGAGTTTGGTGTATCCGGACTCACGCCCCTTCCATCCCAAAAAGTATCACCACCACGAGTGAGAGAATCTAAGATCAGTTTTGAATGTAAATTAAATCAAATTATTGAAATTGGTGATGGAACTGCCGGTAGCGGGTTCGTGGTTATCGGCACCATAATTTTATTTCATATTGACGATGATGTGTATGAAAATGGAAGAATCAATTTAGAGAAACTTCAAGCTGTGGGGCGCATTGCTGGAAATGGCTACGTGCGAACCACGGATACATTTGATATTATCAGAAAGATTAAGCCAGACTAATAAATATTAATTCTATTCATAATTTTGGGTTATGAGGCCCATCTAACTCCTTCTTATACCTTAACATAAATCATAGCACGACGAAAATAAGTCGATTTAATAATGATCATAATTCGTTGTTTTCTTCCTATAAATAAGATTCATATAGTCTAAATCCAGATTTTTACTAATTATTTAGACTATTTTGATGTGACGATAAATAGTCGCAGAAGCTAAACTTTGATTATATGAGTGTGAGTATTTATTTTTCAAACTCTGCACTCATCGCATTTAAAAGAGATTTTTTATGATCAACAGGTAGGTCACCAGCAAGTTGCCAAAACATCATACCAGGCAGGTTTAACTTCTTACCCTCTGCAACTTTTCGAGTCACAATTGCAGTACCATTAAAGCCGTACTCTTTTTCACCTGAATTGTCTTTATTGTATACAATAAAATCAACGGTATCGGCAATTGAAGGATTCATCTCTACAACATTTTTATAGAATAACCATTCTGCGCCCCAACCTGCACGTGCATAATATGGTACTCCAGTAACAATTTTAGCTTGTGGAATACCAAACTTTGTCCAATATGCGACTGAACCTTTTGCACCAAAAACCGACTCAAAAGTGGCGTGTTTAGATCCTAGGTCATTGTCATAATTCATCAAAGCAACCCAATCCAAATAGTTCCACCAACCATTTTTTGGGAAGTGCGCAATTTGTTTCTGAGCTGAGTACCAAATACTATTACCGTTTAAAATTGCAGCTGTAAAAATCCTATTACCTTTACCAAATTCAGCATCCAGAGCTTCACGAAACTCTTTGATAAATGTTATATAATGGTGCGTAATTGCATTATTGATAGCCTCCATCTCAACTTTATCATCAACCCATGATGGTTCCCAGTCACAATCAAATCCATCAAAATTATGTTTTTTCATGAAGCCAAGGATATTTTTGATAAGATTTTGACGGTTTGCTTTAACTCCCATGAGTCCAGAAGTGACTTTAAACTCACCACCACCAAATGAAATGATTGCTTTAACATTATTAACATGAGCGGCAGCAACTACTTCGTCAAGATTTTCCCAACCAGAGGTCATTATGACCTCACCAGTAGAATCAGAAGCACGTAGGAATGAAATTGCAACGTGTGTCATCTTTTTAAATTGGGCATCAGTTGGTTTGTACCCATCAATTAAGTAACCTATCATCACAGAGTTTGGAGCGACAGAATTAGTTTGGTAATCAGAAACAGTTGCTACAAATGTAGAAGGAGCCTCCATCTCTAGTTGAATAGCAGCTTGAGTTCTTGTTGTTTTTGCTTGCCGGTTTAAGCTATAGGCAGCTATTAAAAGTGTTAATAAGGTAATAATTGCAATTTTTATCATATTAAAATCTTAAGTGTGAATTAAAACCAAAGTTAGGAAATTTTGAAAA
>CAWVTW010000130.1:0-3901 GCA_963933175.1 uncultured bacterium | reverse complement strand
CATCCTGAACGACCTAAGTATCTTGATTATTTATCCATTTTTGAAAATGTAAATTCCTGTTTCGAAACCGATAAATTTGGCAACTGTCTAATACAAACGCATCGTGCCGAATTCTTTGGAATTCCTGTCATGTTGGTTGGGCAACAAAGTGGCCCATCGTCTAATTATAAAAACATGAGAAAATCCATGATGGACCCATATCAAATTCAAAAATGGAATCATGGTATGCCGGTTCCCATTTCTTATGAAAGGGCTGTGAAAGCGATTTACCTTGCAGAAGAAGAGAATCGGATTGTTCTAATTTTTATTGATACACCGGGAGCTGACCCTACGGAGCGTTCAGAAGCCAACGGAATTGCCTGGCGGATTGGTGATGCGATTCATGCCTTGGCGGATGTAAAAGTGCCCACAATTTCTATCATTATTAATCGTGCCTGTTCAGGGGGTGCCATTGCATTAACGGGAACAGATGTTACTCTGGCTCTCGAACATTCCACTTATTTGGTTATTACACCAGAAGCATGTTCGTCCATTTTATTTCATACACGATCTCGCGCCAATGAAGCTGCAGAGATTTCACAAATTACTTCCCGAAAAGGATTCAATCATGGTATTGTGGATGAATTAATTCCTGAATTGGGAGGTTTTGCTCATATTGATCCTGAACAAACAAAAATATCTGTACAATCAACCCTGAAAAAATATGTTTCCAGATTTGCTAATTTTACCGGAGACAATGTTATCAAAAATAGGATTGATAGATGGGGAAAAATCGGACAATGGGACATGATAGACTCGATAGAATTAGAAACATTCCATCTTCCTGTTTCCCGAATTCCAAAACCAGAATCTTCTGGATATATTAATAGACATAAAAATTGTTATAATGAAAATGGAATTCATCAATATGATCCAGTCTTATTTTCAAATTTGAAGCAATCTAATTTTATTTGTGATGTGTGTGGTCATCGTTATGTGCGACCTTCGGCTTGGGATTATATAGATTGGATGGTGGACTCAGGTTCATTTTTTGAACATGAAGAAACAAAATTCATTGCTGATAAAGATATTCTTGGGTTCCCTGGTTATATTAAAAAATTAAAGGAAACCCGCATAAAGACAGGTTTACTTACTGCGATGATCACTGGTGATGGAACCATCTGTGGGAAAAAGATAGTTTTATGCACTACAGATTTTGGATTTCTAGGCGGTTCTTTTTGCATGACTACAGGAGAAAAAGTTTGGCGTGCCGCTCAAATTGCTATTAATAAAAATATTCCTATGGTTATACAAGCCTGTGGGGGTGGAGCCAGGATGCATGAAGGATGTTCATCTATGGTAAGTATTCCCAAAGCACAACTGGCTATAAGCAGGGTGGAACAGGCTGGGCTTCCGGTTGTAACCTTAATCACAGACCCTACCTTAGGCGGTGTAGCTATTGGAATTGGGAGTCGTGGACAACGATTATTCGAATTTAACGCAGGACACATTGGTTTTTCTGGAAAACGAGTGATAGAGCAATATACCGGGGAAAAAACATCTCCCGGATTTCAAACGGTGAATTGGCTTAAAGAATTTGGTCATGCAGAGGACATTGTTCATCCAAAAAATTTAAAAGAGAAAATATTTTCAATGATTTGAATCTTCCCCATCCATCAATCCACTGATTCAATACTCCAATTTTACTATCCAATTTATTGGGTATGCAGTTGGGCATAAAGAGCCAGTCCCGGTCCAGAAATATTTCCAGGATTAAACCCATGTGATTTTAACCAAGCATCTGCTTCAGCTTCTTTTTGGGTATTAATTAGAAAAGTTACAAAATCACCTTTTTTTATTTTAAGATGGTCATCCACTGGAATCAAAGAGCCAAGTCGGCCAGATACTATAGGCAGAATAAGTCCCACCATGGATGAATCAGAAAGATCAAAATTGAGATTTTGGTCCATCTCATAAGAAGAATACTTTGTATACCCTTTTCGTATCCAGTTAGACCATATTTCAATGTCCACGGGTCGACCAAACGGGATTCTTCCCCCAGTTTCTGCAATCATTTTAGATGTGATCCCTTTATCTTTTTGTTTAATGCCGGTTAAAATGATCATTTCTTTACCGAGATGTTTTGCGCGTTGAGAAAAAATAAAATTCACTTCCTCATTTCCGCTTAAAGCAATAATTCCTTTGCGGATGTCCGGTTCTGCCCGTTGTAATGTCCTTTCTCCAAGGGCATTCCCATAAAAAACTTTAATCCCTTCATTTTCTGCCAATCGACAAGCATTGGGATCTTCGTCAATACAGATCACTTCATTCCCGCCCTGTTTCAATAACCGTGCTAAAAGTCGTGCTACTTCGTGTGCCCCCAGAATAATCCAACCCGATTCACTTTTTCGTCTTAAGCCCAGTAGGGATGAAATCCATCCACCTGTGATACCAGCGGATAAAACGGTCATTGTGATTAGTAAAAATACCAAAGCTCGCAGTTGGGCGCCATCATACCCATGTTGATTTAATTCGAATGCGAACAAGGATGCCACTGCAGCCGCAACAATCCCCCGGGGTGCAATCCATGATAAAAGTAATTTATGCCGTGTGTCTAAATCAGAATTGGCAGTGGCAGCGAAAACGGATAGTGGCCGAACAACAAGCATCAAGAATAGCACAGTCAATACACCTTTCAATCCAAGCAATTGTATATCTGTGATTCGCACATCCGCTGCAAGTAGAATAAACAACATCCCAATCATGAGTACCGTTAGCTGTTCTTTGAATTCTAATAATTCTTTTTGAATGTATGTTTTTGAATTTCCGATGGTCATTCCGGCAATGGTTACTGCGGCGATGCCGCTCTCCGGACTTGCTGTATTGGCAAGTTGAAATAATGCGAAAACCCAACTCAAAATAAAAACATTTTCTAATCCATCTGGGATTAGTTTTCGTATTCGAAATAAAAGTGTTAATAAACCACCACCTGCTATTCCCATAATTGTACCAATGGTAAGTCGGGAAACAATATGAAAAATCCCTTTAATGAATGAAAGTCCAGAAGGACTGAGAGCAATCTCTAATGCAACTACAGCTACGATAGCGCCAATGGCATCCAACAAAATCCCTTCTGCTTCTAAGACTGTACTGACACCATGATGAAGTCGCACCCTTTTAAGCAACGGTGTAATAACAGTGGGCCCTGTTACAATAATTAAAGTTCCAAAGAGGATGGATGTACGAAAATCCCATCCCAGGATAATAAGCGCAGCCAGTGTACCACCAATGAGGGTAATAAGTGCACCAATCGTAATGAGCCCGCGGATAGCCAATTCTTCTCGTTTGATGCGGCTGATTCGAAGATTCATTCCACCTTCAAATAGAATCACAGCCACAGCGAATCCCACAATGATTTGCAGGGCTGGGCCTAGGGAAGAAGGTTGAATCCAACTTAATCCATCGGGGCCAAAAATGACACCGGCAGCGAGTAGAACAACAATCCCAGGAAGATGAAATTTTCGGGCAATAACTTGGGACATCATTCCCAAAGCCATGGCTAAACCGATTGTTAATGCAGGGTTATCCATAAGTATTCAAGATAAAAAATTTACATAAGAAAATGAGAATTATTAAAGCTATCTAGAGCTAAATATTATTTTTAGGGATCTTATCCGATTAATAGCTGCTGCAATTTCATATTTACGAGGGCGTGAATAATTACCAGGATGCTTTTCTTTTTCATAAAAAGGGTCGAGAGAATCAAGACCATTATCATAAAAATAATCTTCCAAAGATTGAACTATTTCTTTTAGAGATTGAGAGTCTCTCATCATGAATTGTGAAGCCATATAAATAGCATGGCCAATGGCTCGGGTTTGACTCATTTCCATCAGTTGATCTACAAATCGAAGATCAATGG
>CAWVTW010000129.1:0-3915 GCA_963933175.1 uncultured bacterium | reverse complement strand
CAGCCAGATGAGCATTCATCACTTCAGGGAATATTGATGCTGCTTCCAGGAAATTATAGGTAAAGAAATAACCTGTAGGCGCTAAGGGTTCATCTCCACTGAAAAGTGCACCGTCGCCACCCATGGGGTCAAAAATGTAGCCCCAGTTTGCAGCAACTTGACCGGCACCAGTTGTATCTCCAGTAATTGGACTAATTTCATAGCTATCCGGGTTAGTAGGATCAATGGGATGGCCACTGCCACCTAGCATTGGCCATGAAATGCTTCCTTCATCGTCACCTGTCCAGCCTAGGTTGTACCAAAGGTTTGTATCAGGATGCATGTACATTAAGTACATCTCCATATTGTCAATTGTTACTGTATCAGAAGGTGCAACAGGAACACCTGTCACTCCATTGAGTTCACCAGCATCATCGACGCCAAGTCCACTGGCAACGCCATCTTGTGCTTCCCAGAACATTTCAAGACCGGCAGGTGTTGCATGAGTTTCATCTGTGTAATCAATTGTAACCATTCCCCAGTTTTCCATGGTTGTACCAACACCATAATCTACGCCGTATGATCCACCAACAAGGTCTGGAGCGCTAAATTGTGCAAAAACACTGGATAGAGAGATACCCCAACCCATAGAATGTGCATTTGCATTATCTGGGTGATCAAATCCAGGTGTGCCTACCCAAGTGCCAGCTTCTGCAACAGCAGGAACCGTGGCAAAAGTTGAACAATTTTCTGTTTCTGTGGTTGGATAGGTACTACCATCATTGATTGAGAATGTACCATCATCATTCAGGTTAACATTCATTGCTACGCCATACAGGTCCAGTAAAAACTGATTAACAAGTGGAACTAAGACGGTTGTGATTGTATCACCGACGTCATATTCTACTAAGGAGTGTGTATATCCCATGCCAGCAGCAGCAGCAGCAGAACTAGGCCATGAACCTGTAACATCGTAAACGGCAGTTGCATCTTCAGCGCTTGCAGAATCACGAACCACATAGGTGTATTCTACTATGGCGGCTCCAAGTTGCCAGTTTGCTTCAATACTTTGGGAAAATAATAATCCCGTCAAGAGAGTGAGTGGAAGAAAAATTTTGAACATTTTCATCATTTTGCTTCTCCTTTTTTGTTTAGTTAGAGAGAATATTGCTCGATCAAATGAGAAGATCGCACCTGTGAAGATAAAACATCAGCCGGGAAGATTCAAAGACTTTTCGAAAACCAACTATTTGTTCTTTTTCCCTTTTTCATAGCTTCGTTTAGCCCATAATAGGAACAGGGAATAAAGGAAAAGAATACTCCCGAAAATGAATAAACCATTTAAAACTACCCATGTCCAAAAATTTGTCATCATAGTTGGTGGCTCGCCTATCTACCTTTTATATTCATCCCATAAATATACCTAATTATTTTAATTTATCTCTAATGGAAAATAAATGAAGATTGCTGTATTAGTTAAACAAGTCCCCGGATCTGAAACTGCTTTACCGATTTTAGAGAATCAAAAATGGATAGATGAAGAGCAGGTGTCCTTCGTGATGAATCCACCTGACAACTTTGCCATTGAAGAAGCACTGTTAATTAAAGAGAGAACAGGTGATGGTGAAGTTGTGATTGTAAGTATGGGACCAACCCGAGTTCAGAAAGTCATCCGGGAAGGACTAGCAAAGGGAGCGGATCGGGGCATCCATTTAGAAGAAGATGGACAAATTCAAACCGACCCACTATCTATTGCAAAAAGCATTTCATCGATACTAATGGATGAAAATTTCGATCTGGTTCTCACGGGGCTCCAATCTGATGACACTGGCATGGGACAGACCGGTGTTTTGATTGGTGAAATGTTAAGAATGTCCACAGGTACTTTGGTCATGGAAACAGATGTACAAGATAGCGCAATCCGTGTGAAACGGGAATTGGAATCAGGATGGTTCCAATGGGTGAAATTACCCTTACCAGCTTCCATCAGTATTCAATCCGGATTGAATACACCTCGCTATCCATCTTTAAGGGGCATCATGGGGGCGAAGAAAAAAGAGATTAAAGTTGTTTCACCTTCCGAACATCAAACTGATGCAATATCACAATCAATTGATAAAGTGTTTGTTTCCCAAACATCTAAACAGACTGAAATGATCGAAGGTAATGCTGATTCTGCTGTTACCCGGATTATTGAAATATTAAAATCAGAATTAAAGGTATTGTAGATTATGGATATATTAGTTGTATTAGAAGATAATCGCGGTTCTCTCCACCGCATGAGTAAGGAAGCTATTGCTGGTGCTCAAAAAATGGGTGGCTCTATTTCTGCCTTAGCTATTGGAGCAAATGCAGATGCTATGGTTGGAGAACTATCAGGTGTGGATATAACAGAAGTGATCACGATAAATCATGACCTTGTCTCATCCTATAACGCAGATGGATACTCAGATGTAGTAAGCGAAGTGATTAAATCTGAATCACCCAAAACTATTGTTGCTGGCCACTCTTACCAAACCCGGGATTTCATGCCCCGTGTCAGCGCTAAACTGGACATTCCCTTTATTCCGGATATTATTTCCATGGATAATGGGATTGTGAAACAAGTATTGAACGCAAAATTAAATGCCTTAGTAACAACATCCGCAGATCAAGTGATCCTTAGTTTTCAGTCTGCAACTTTTAGCGAAGAAGCCATTGTCACAGGTTCTTGTTTGACCCGTTCTATTGAAGTAAATCTTGATTCATCTATCGTTCGAAGTGAAGCTGAAGAACCCTTCCAGGAAGCTGCTGGCGGTGTGGATCTTGAATCTGCAGAATTGCTAGTCTCTATTGGTCGCGGTATCGAAAAGGAAGAAAATATTCAAATAGCTTTTGACTTGGCAAAAGCGCTAGGAGCAGAAGTATCTGCTAGTCGACCAGTGGTAGATTCCGGTTGGGTTGAACCGTTTCGCCAAGTTGGAAGTTCTGGACAAAGTGTATCACCCAAACTCTATTTTGCATTGGGAATTTCAGGAGCAATCCAACATGTCGTAGGCATGAAAGGATCCGAAAATATTCTCGCTATCAATAAAGATTCGGATGCACCGATCTTTGAAATTGCAGATTATGCTGTTGTGGGTGATGTGTTGGAAATTGTACCCAAGCTTATTGAAGCGCTCCATAACTGATGTCGTTAGCCCATTTTTCTATTGTTGAAAAAGTAATTCTCGCCGGATTAACCCTAGCAGCGCTTGGGTCATTTAGTTATGAGGTTTTAAGGCGAGTTTTAATTGTACAAAAAGGGCTGGGCTCATTTCCTTTTGATCGGTTTGGGGAGAGACTACTTCGGGTCTTTCGGGAAGTTATACTCCATGAAAAAGTGATTCGGGAGCGTCCTTTTCCCGGGTTAATGCATGCATTGGTCTTTTGGGGGTTTCTGGTATTTGGCATTGTGACCATCGACCATTTTGCCATTGGGTTTTATAAGCCATTAATGTCTGATTCGGTCCACCATGCTTATTCCAAAATTGTAATTCCATTTGCGGTTTTTGTAATTTTTGGAATCCTGTCATTAACATACCGAAGATTCATTAATCGTCCAAAAGCACTAGGGAAAATTTCACCGACATCAGGATTAGTTGCAGTATTTATTGTGGTATTGATGGTTACTTATATTTACGGTGAGACAGACCTTTCACCATTCGTATGGAAAATGAATTGGTGGATCCACAGTATTTTAATTCTGGCTTTTCTATTCCTGATCCCTCGCAGCAAACATCTTCATTTAGTATTGGCTCCATTTAATATTTTTTTCCGGTCATTTGACCAACCAGATCATACACCAGTTCATATTGATCTTGAAGGGGATGAAGATGAACTGGATGCCATGCTAAACGATTTGACAAAGCTGACAAAAAACCAGGCATTGGATATTTTTTCTTGTGTGGAATGTGG
>CAWVTW010000128.1:0-3916 GCA_963933175.1 uncultured bacterium | reverse complement strand
AGACCTGGTGAATGTCATTCCCAAAAAATATCAGAATCCTCTGGCATTCAGTTTTATTACGAAAGTGTTCACATACAATTCTGAAACATATACACATCCACCTGTCACTAATGTTTGGGAACTGACTGATCCAAAATGGAAAGGGAAATTCTATTTTAAAGATCCGCTAAAGGAAGGAGTCAATGCTAATTTTTTAACCATGATCACTAGTCCTGAGTATTCTCAAAAGCTTGAAGTAGCTTATGAAAGATATGCGGGAAAGAAATTGACGCTAACCACTCAAAATGCAGGATATGAATGGATTAAGCGTATTATCGACAATCAACTGGTTATGTTCACCAGCGACACTAAAATGGCTTCCGCATTAGGAATAAAAGGTAATAATATTGGTGCTGTTTCACTGGGTACCTACTCAAAATTACGATATCGCAAAAAGAAAAACCTGGCCCTGATGCCAATAATGGGTATGGAGCCTTTCGCTGGTTTTCACTACCCAAGCTTTTTGCTGATTACTAAAAATGCTAAGAATCCAAACGCTGCAAAATTGTTCATTGAGTATTTATTAAGCGAAGAAGGATTCAAACCTTGGAGTGGCTCTTTGGGAACATATTCATCCAATCCAAATATTAAACCCTATCCAGGCGATAATTCCTTTGAAGTCTGGTCAAAAATTCTGGTTGGAGAAGATCCTGAATTTACCTTTGAAAACAGGGTAGAAGTAGAGGATTTTTGGAATAACAGTATTTATTAAAAGCATCTTAGGTTGCGAAGGTTTATAAATAAACCATTCGCAACCTAATTCAACAAAGATAATTATCCACACATAAATTCTGATAGTCTGTGACTTTATATTCTGGATTGTCAGATACCTCTTCAAAAAAACCGATAACCGCCCAATCTGATATCAAAAAGCATTTGTTTCTTTCATGAAATTGTTAAATCGTACTAAAAGTTTTTTAAGAAAACCGGAACATGTCATTTTATTGGGATTAAGTATTATTCTGGTATATCTGATTCTTTTACCATTGGTTTCAGTAATTAATGATACATTTTTGGTCCACTCTTCTGAATTACGGCGCATACGTGGGGCAGAAGCAGGAGATTATACATTTTATCACTGGATCCATATCTTCACAGGCAAGTTCAGCCAGAATCTGTTTTACAAACCACTAATCAATACAATTTTGGTGGCTATGGTGACCGTTCTGATATCACTTGGTATTGGCGGTATGTTCGCCTGGTTGGTCACAAGAACGGATATTAAGTATAAAAAAATCATTTCAGGATTGTTCATCCTACCCTATATTATGCCCTCCTGGACGCTTGCAATGGCATGGATCAACTTCTTTAAAAATAGTAATGTTGGTGGAGCTCCTGGTCTATTTACTGCGTTGACTGGCATTGAGACAGCCAACTGGTTTGCTTATGGTTTTTTCCCGATCACCATTGTTCTGGGGATGCATTATGCTCCTTTTGCTTATATATTGATCGGAGGTATTTTACGGAACATGGACGCTAATCTGGAAGAAGCCGCGCAAATACTTAAAGCGACACGGTTTCAGATCCTTCGGAAAATCACAATACCGATCGTATTACCGGCAGTGCTTTCGACTTTCCTATTGGTTTTTTCAAGTGCCATCAGCGCATTTGCAGTTCCGGCATTTCTCGGTACTCCGGTCCGGTTCCAGGTCCTGACAACTCAGCTTTTTCGAACGATCAATGGAACCAGCCCCGGATATGGATATCTGATTGCTCTCGTCATGATAATTATCGGCTCATTGATTCTAACTATCAATCAAATGATTATCGGTAACCGTAAAACATTTACAACCATTACCGGTAAAAGCTCAAATATATCATTGGTCAAATTGAAACGATTACGAAATCCCGTCTCAGGATTTGTGATGATGATGTTACTGGTAATATCTATTTTTCCACTCATCACTTTTTCCATTGAATCATTTTTAATGGAAGAGGGGAACTATGCCCTTGATAATTTTACATCTGTTTTCTGGATTGGAGAAGGGAGCCCTGATATTGCGAATGGAGAGCCGGGCATTCTCAGGAATAAATATGTTTTGAAAGGCTTATGGAATAGTTTTTCATTATCTGTTTTAGTCTCAATTATTGCGGGTACTGCAGGCATATTAATCGGATATGCGGTGGTTAAAAAAAGAGGCACCTTTACCGCAAACTCCCTAGACAAGTTATCCTTTTTCCCATATCTAATACCTAGTATGGCATTTGGAGCGATTTACCTTTCCATGTTTGCGATTTCACGGGGAATAATTCCATCTCTGTACGGATCATTTACAATTCTGATCTTAATTGGATCGGTCAAGTATTTGCCCTTTGCGTCACGTGCGGGTATTAATGCTGTTTTTCAATTGGGTAAAGAAATTGAAGAAGCCGCCATTATCTTCGGTGTCAGCTGGTGGAAACGAATGGCATTGATAATAATACCAATACAAAAAGCAAGTTTTATGTCTGGTTTTCTGTTACCATTTATTTCCAGTATGAGGGAGTTATCGCTGTTTATTTTATTAGTGACACCCTCAACAAACCTACTTACAACCATGCTATTTCAATATAATGAGAAGGGATGGGATCAATACGCGAATAGCATCATCCTACTAATTGTTTTAATAGCCATTTCATCCACATTTCTCTTCAATAAAATTACCGGTGCATCAATCGATAAAGGAATAGGAGGATAATTCATGCCTGAAATTAGATTTATAAATGGACTGAAGAAATTTGGTAAAACCATTGCGGTTCAGAATATCAATCTTCAAGTTAAAGATAAGGATTTTGTAACACTTCTGGGGCCATCCGGATGTGGTAAAACAACCATGTTACGTATGTTGGCCGGATTGGAAAGTCCAACGGAAGGGGAGATATTCATAGACGATAAATGTGTTTTTTCATCCTACAGAAGAATTGATGTTTCACCGGATAAGAGGGATGTCGGTTTCTTGTTCCAAAATTATGCGCTTTGGCCGCATATGACTGTATATAAAAACATCTCCTTTGGCCTTGAAAATCAAAAATGGAACAAATCAAAAATCGAGCAACGGGTAACGGAATTGCTGGAATTATTAAAGATTGAGGAACTCGCACAACGCTACCCTGCCGAACTATCCGGTGGCCAGCAACAGCGTGTCGCAATCGCCAGAACCATGGCTCCAAATCCAAAAGTCCTTTTTATGGATGAACCGCTGTCTAATCTGGACGCCAAATTACGGATGGAAATGCGCTCTGAACTAAAACGGCTTCATCTTGAAACTAATTCCACGTTTGTGTACGTTACCCATGATCAGTTGGAAGCTATGACTTTATCCACTAAAATCTGCCTTATGAACGAGGGAACCATCCAACAATACGCTCCACCGCTGGAAGTGTATAATAATCCTACCAATCTGACCGTTGCGGATTTTGTTGGTAACCCAACCATGAACTTCATCAAAACACAATATATTGAAAATAAGGATGGGATGATTAAACTGGAATCTGACGATTTATCCTTTGAATTCACACCAAACAAGCCACTCACAGTCAAAATAGAGAAAGGAGATCAATTAGTAATTGGCTTACGCCCGGAACATATTGAAATAGAAGAGAATGGCAGCGCGAACTCATTAATTTACTCCACACTTCCATCCGGATTGGAGACAGTTATAAAACTTAAAATAAAAAATACTATTCTGACATCAGTCGCATTTGGCGGTGTCGATTATAAGGTAAACGCACCAATAAGTACTAATTTTAACTCAAATAAATACATATTATTTAATAAAAATTCCAGAGAGAACATCTCCATGGGAACTATCATAGTCAAATCATAAAATTTGTTGTTGATTGTAAGATGATTAAATTATTCTCAGTTTCAATAAAATAAGAGAAAAGTGAATCCAGT
>CAWVTW010000127.1:0-3917 GCA_963933175.1 uncultured bacterium | reverse complement strand
GTCACACTGCCATTATTAAATAATTCTAATTGAATTGTATTACTACTAATCGCACCCGATTCCTGATCCGTTCCATAAATCTCTTCATCAAATATTATATCCAGATAGGAATTATTGAGCGCTAAAGCAGAAGAGTCAACCGCTGGTGCTAAATAATCTTGAATGGTAAAGGATGCTACAAAAATGATTTCGATTTCATTTCCATTCACATCTGCTAATAATGCATTGAAAGTATAATAGATAACCGCTTCACTGGAATAAGTCTCAACCGGTTTTACAGTGAGCGTGGGAGGGCTTCCATCCATTATGAGGGTAAATGGAATATCTGCACCTGAACTGTCATCCAGTCTCAACGTAATAAATTCTGCCAGATCCGACTCCGTTGCTATTTCGCCTGTTTGAGGAATATATAGGTCTTCGGAGAATATAAGGGTCAAGGAATCTCCCTGGTTCACTTCTGTTGCCCCATCCTCAATACTGTCATCACCCATAGGTGGTAGTTGATCGATGAGTTGTATTGAGTCCGAAACTTCCGATGTTGGCACCGGAATTCCTGAATAACTATAAATACTGTAGGGTGTAGTTGGAGAAATATAAATCTTTTCTTCTCCTGACGGTAAATTATTAAAATCCATAAATAAGCGGATACTATCTTCCCCGCCCAAAAGTACATTATTCTCTAAATCAGTTAAATTTGTTGGTGTCACCTCCGTGGCAGAACCCCCATTGGGAAATAAAGAAATGGTCAATGCTGATAGATAAAGAGGTTGAGTTTGAATTGAATTTCCATACACCCCAACAGAAAAGTATAAATCTACAAATTCATTACTATCCGCCAGTGAATGTGCTTCAATGTACGCTGATGGTAAAAGGGTGACAGGATCTGTTTGAACACTGGAAAGCATGGCATTCCCAAATTCGTCAAAAATGGACAAACTACTGACAGGAGAAAATACCAGCGTTTCAACACCACTAGCAGATCCACTCAATTCCAATTGGGCACGTATTGTTGCTTCACCACCTTCTAAAGCAGATCCATTCACTTTTGTTAATGATATGACAGATGCAGAATCACAATTTCCACCATTGTTCGAATAGACATAATCGAGGTCAGAAATATCCAAAGCGCCTGATGAATTGTCATTGGCATAGACACCTTCATTAAACAAAATTGAGACATAAGAATTCACTGGAGATATAGCGGATGAATCGATCTCCGGAGGTAAATAATCACGCACAGTGAATGTTGCATTAAAATCGTAATTATCTGGATTCTCATTTTCATCTTGGAAGGTGGACACAAAACGGAAATAAATAATAGATTCACTACCATAACTAACCGCAGGATAAAAGGATATGACGGGTGGATTATTAACATACTCTAATAAAAATGGAATATCTTCCCCCAAATTATTATCATATTTTAATGTGATGAGAGGTGCCAAACCTCCAACAGTGACTTGATTTCCTGTAGATGGAAAATAAATATTTTCATTAAATGAAATTGTAATTGTATCCAATTCAAAGACATTAATGTCACCGTTTTCTATATTATCGGACGCCACAGGAGGCTGTTCGTCAAATAGGGCGATAGGCCCATAGGTTTCCCCCGAAGGAATGGGTACGCCTGATACACTATAAACACTAAAATCCGTAGTAGGTGAAAAAGTAATTGTCTCTACCCCTGAAGGCAATTCATTAAAAAACATGTGGATTCGTACAGAATCTTCTCCACCAACCAGTGCAATATCTTCTAAATCTGTGAGTGATGTCATTGTGACGCTTGTGGCTGTTCCACCATTTGATTCAATGGATGACTCAAATCCAGCCAGATAAGCTGGTAAAGACTGATATGCATTGCCATAAATACCAACAGTAAAACCTAGATCAACATAAATGTTACTATCTGCCAGGTCTGTAGAAATCAATAACGCAGAAGCTAGAAGCGTTACCTCATCAGAAACTTGATCGCTATCCATTGAGTTTCCTGCAGCATCATAGATAGATAAATTATTAACTGGCGAGAAGGTGATCGTCTCTACACCGCTGGGAGCCGCACTTAAAGAAATAACTGCATGAATGGTAGTTTCCCCTCCTCCTAATCCATCTCCCAAACTATTGGTTAAACTTATTAAAGATATAGATTCACAATTACCGCCATTAGCATTGAAGGTATAAGTCAAATCATCCACTTCAATGGCACCACTCCCATCATCCGTGTCATACACTCCCTCATTAAATGTGATTGAAACATAATCATTTATGGATGAAATCGCACTGGATTGAATTTCTGGCGCAGTTTCATCTTCTGTTAGAAAACGTAATGTATCGAATTGAAGACCATTATCATTTTGATCTTCTATGGTTGCAAGAATGGATAGTTTTATTTCGGTGTATTCAGGCAATTGTCCATCAGGATTAATTATAAATTCGATTTGGTCTGGAGATATGATTGTAAATGTCAAATTTGAATCGGATATAGCTTCTTCCAATACAAAACACTCTGTTGCATTGGAATTGGTGATATTTGATTCATCTAGGGAATTACGAATTTTTTCAGAAAAACGTATCGTGATGTTATCTCCAGAAGGAACACCGGTTTGACCATTTACCGGATCGGTAAATTCTATGGTTGGTGCCACTTCATCCACAAGGTTGATAGTTATCCCATCAATATCAAGTAACGGAACACCAACACTGTTAAAGATGGATGAGACTGAAGCTGGGCCAACCGTTAAAATTTCCCCACCGCTGGGCGTAATAGGGTATTCAAGGTTTAAAACAACTATTTCTTCTCCACCAGTGAGAGAAGCGCCGTTCGATGCTTCTAATGATGTCAAATTGACTTGATTTGCATCGCCTCCGTTTGGATTCACATCTAGATTATAGTCACTGGTTTCTAACCCAATACCGTTACCATTATACACATCCGCGTACTCTCCACCATATACTCCTTCACTAAAAAAATAATCCACCCCAGAGAAATCACCAGCAACTTCAGTAGAATCCACTAAAAGAGAATAGCCCATCCATGTTTTGACACTCCCCGTTCCCGGAGTCCCTGCACGATCATCTACGACAATATAATATGTTCCAGCATCCCATACTATCCGTGGGAGCATATTGGCATATTGCGGTGCTGATTCGAATCCTGAGATACATTGAAACTCATATTGTTCAGTCGTTTGGTCTGGATAATAAATGGGTGAATTGGAATCATCTTGGAAAAAGATCCATGAAGCATCGCTGCAATCATCTGTATAAATTCCAATCTGGACATCTACATTGGTCAATGCGTCACAGGTAGTTACATAAATTATCGCCGGTTGAGATAGGGTGAGTTTATATGTATAATCGGCACCATTGGCGCCATTACTATGCTCTCCACCTCCTGGGAATGGAAAGGTACTTTGATCCCAATCATCATCTTCTGTCGTTAAATCTGCCAAATGACTAAATGGAAAGTCAGCTTCTGTTATTTCCATGTCAAAACAATCACTCCCACCAGCAAATACATCCGTATCCCAAGCACCATTACCATCATTGTTCAAGGTACCCGGTGTTCCACCATCTACATGACTAGCAACAGTCAAGGATTGATTATCATTAAAATTCCAATACCCAATTAAGCCTGATTCATCTCCTTCAAGGACATCATCCATTGTAGCCTGAATTTCAGATTCCGTATTTGCCATCTCCCAAAGTCGCACTTCATCAATAGAGCCTTTAAAGGAAGTGTTACCATCCAAATATTGCCCAATATATAAGTCAGTGGCTATGTCTTCCCAGACTATAGCTCCGCCAGGTGTGTTATAACTCTCCTGCTCAACACCATTTTTAAATATTTTTGCTATGGCACCATCATAAGTACCTGCAATATGGGTCCAAGTATTCCCATCATACGGAATTTCAATCCC
>CAWVTW010000126.1:0-3935 GCA_963933175.1 uncultured bacterium | reverse complement strand
TTTTGCCTAAACGTACTGACATAAATTCCATTTTAATTATTGGTGCCGGTCCCATCGTGATTGGGCAAGCCTGCGAGTTTGATTATTCCGGTACACAAGCCACTCGTGCTTTAAAAGAAGAAGGATATCGTGTGATACTGGTGAATTCTAATCCTGCTACTATCATGACAGATCCTGAATTGGCAGATGCAACTTATATTGAGCCTATTACACCAGCGTATGTTGAAGCGATTATTCAAAAAGAAAGGCCCGATGCCATTCTCCCAACGGTGGGAGGGCAAACGGCACTCAATCTTACCATGGACCTTCACAAACTGGGCATTTTAGAAAAATATAATGTACAACTGATTGGCGCCCAAGTGGATGCCATCGATAAAGCAGAAAACCGCGAACGATTTAAGGAAGCGATGGATGCTATCGGAATTGACACTGCTCAGGGTGGGTTTGTCCATTCTTGGCAGGAAGCGGAATCACAATTACAAGACTTGCAATTTCCCATTATTATTCGTCCTTCCTTTACTATGGGTGGAACCGGGGGATCAGTTGCTTATAATTTTGATGAATTTCAAGAATTGATCGAAAACGGATTAAATGCCAGTCCTATTACGGAAGTTTTAATGGAAGAATCCTTATTAGGTTGGAAAGAGTTTGAATTGGAAGTGGTTCGGGATACTGCAGATAATACTATCATTATTTGTTCCATAGAAAATATTGATCCTATGGGAATTCACACGGGCGACTCAGTTACAGTAGCACCTGCCATGACATTATCAGATAAGGAATACCAGAAAATGCGGAATTGGGCTATCCAATGTTTACGCACCATTGGCGTTGAAACAGGCGGGTCCAATGTCCAATTTGCTGTAAACCCTGAAAACGGTAGAATGATTGTGATTGAAATGAATCCTCGGGTAAGTCGATCATCGGCTTTGGCATCCAAAGCCACCGGGTTTCCTATTGCAAAAGTGGCTGCAAAATTGGCAGTAGGTTTCACTCTGGATGAGCTCCCTAATGAAATCACAGGGGAAACATTAGCAGCTTTTGAACCGACTATCGATTACATCGTTACAAAAGTTCCTCGTTTTGATTTTGAAAAATTTCCATCTGCATCCGGGCATTTGGGGGTGCAAATGCAAAGCGTAGGTGAGGTTATGTCTATTGGGCGGACATTCCGGGAATCGCTGCAAAAAGCATTCCGATCTCTGGAAGTAGGCTTAGATGGTTTGGAGCCCAAACCACCCGCAGAAGGAGACCCGGATGTGAATCGTGCACGTTCATTGGATATGTCAACATTACGGTATGCGACATCTTTCAGATTATTAAAAGTCCGTCAAGCGTTTTTGGAAGGCCAAACCATTGAAAATGTGAATAAAGTAACCGGGATTGATCCCTGGTTTTTGTATCAGATAAAATTATTGGTAGAGACACGCCATAGCATTTCTTTACGGGAATTAAAACAAAACGGTTATTCCGATAAACAAATTGGGCGACTGTGGAAAAAATCTGAGTTAGAAATCCGAAGTTTACGGAAAAAAGAAAATATTTTACCATCCTATAAAGTTGTAGATACTTGTGCAGCTGAGTTCGAAGCTCAGACCCCTTATTGCTATTCTACTTATGATGAAGAAAATGAGATTGAACCCTTAAAAGGGAAAAAGGCAATTATTCTTGGAGGTGGCCCCAACCGAATCGGTCAGGGAATCGAGTTTGACTATTGTTGTGTTCAGGCCGTGTTTGGATTGAAAGACCAGGGCTATAAAACAATCATGGTGAATTGTAATCCGGAAACGGTGAGTACCGATTTTGATTTGGTGGATCGGTTGTATTTTGAACCGGTGACCTTTGAAGATGTGTTAAATATTGTTGAATTTGAAAAGCCTAATGGTGTTCTGGTTCAGTTTGGTGGACAAACACCATTGAAGATTGCCAATGCATTAGAAAATGCCGGGGTTCCCATCATGGGGACTTCTCCTACAAATATTGATCTGGCTGAAGATCGGGAAAAATTTGCGAATATCCTGAAAAAACTCAAAATTGTTTGCCCTGAATATGGGACGGGTCGAACTTTAGATGAGGTTGTGACAGTCGCTGAACGGATCGGATTTCCTGTATTAGCCAGGCCCAGTTATGTATTGGGTGGCCGCGCTATGGAAATTGTTTATGCCAAGGAACAATTGATTAATTATATTTCTCGGAATGCGGATGTGACAGAAGGTCATCCGATTTTGATCGATGAATTTTTAGAAGATGCTTTTGAATTCGATGTGGACGCATTGTGCGATGGTCATTCTGTTCACATCGGTGCTGTCATGCAGCATATTGAGGAGGCCGGTATTCATTCCGGAGATTCTGCCTGCGTTTTGCCACCGTATAGAATCACAACAGAAGCTATGGAAGAAATTATCCGAATCACCAAAGCACTTGCACTGGAATTAAAAGTAATCGGATTAATTAATCTGCAGTTCGCCTATAAGGATGGGCAAGTTTATGTTTTGGAAGTAAATCCAAGAGCTAGCCGAACAGTCCCGTTTGTTAGCAAAGCTACAAATATGCCATTGGCTCGGATTGCGTCTCAACTATCTGCAGGAGCCCGCCTGTCTGAATTTGATTTAAAAGCTTGGGATTGTCACCATCATGTGGCGGTAAAAGAAGCGGTGCTCCCGTTTAATAAATTTCCGGAAGAATCCATTTTTCTAAGTCCGGAAATGAAATCAACCGGGGAAGTAATGGGTATATCGAATACACTGGGAGAATCCTTTCGTCGAGCGTCCATCAGTGCGGGGAATAATATCCCGAATTCAGGAACAGTCTTTCTTTCTGTCAATGATTCCGATAAGTTGAATGTGATTCCTATTGCCCGCGATCTCCATGAAATTGGTTTCAAATTGGTGGCAACTTCAGGAACTGCAAAAGAATTAATGCAAAATGGACTCCAAGTAGAATCCATTTTTAAAGTAGGTGAGGGTCGGCCCAACGTGGTTGACTGGATAAAAAATGATGAAATTGACTTAGTAATCAATACTCCCATGGGCGCTCAAGCTCGATATGATGAAGAATCCATTGGTCGATCATGTATTCAAAAAGGTATTGTGGCGATAACAACTTTATCAGGTGCGGAAGCAGCCGTAAGAGCTATTCGGTTATCAAATAAAACGATTCATGTACATTCCATACAAGAATATCATTTCTAAACTTCCTGTTTGCTATTTGTAAAATAATTCGATAGTATTTTTGTTATTATCTGTTCGATTTAGGACAGGACAACATAAAAAAGAATATATGAACGATAATGCATCACCTGATCAATTTCAAGATCCGGACGTTTCAACGACCGAATTGGACGAAGTGATTCATGCCAATAAGCAACTCTATGATAAACTAAATAAACTTCCGGAGATAGAGGCCTTAGAAGCAATTGCAATTGAAGAGGAAGAGGAAGATGACCATGATAAGGGTCACAAACCTCATCCATTCCTAGTTTCAGTAGAAAAATTAAAAGATTTCTATTCTGAAAATGAACTTATACGATACGCTTCTTGGTCTATTTTACTCATATTGATATCGACCACGGCACTCACAATGATTGAATATGATACGTTTAAGGAAAGTGTGACGGGTCAAGTTGGAGAAACATTTATTTTTGGTGGAGATGAACCGAATTGGTTGGATACATTTTTCCACACTTTCTGGTGGTCGATTGTTACGTTCACTACTGTAGGATACGGCGATGTGAGTCCAGTAACCCATCTTGGAAAATTTCTTACAATTATAATCATGCTTTTAAATTTTGGCGTCGTCACATTACTTGGCGGTGCTGTTGCATCCGTATTGGTTGCAAAACGACTAACAGGAGATGATACCTTGGACGAAAGTAAATTTAACGGCCATTTGGTCATTGCAGGATGGAATTCATATGTTCCATCGATTTTGAAACT
>CAWVTW010000125.1:0-3945 GCA_963933175.1 uncultured bacterium | reverse complement strand
CTGCATTACGCTGTCCTAAAAGGGCACATCCGGTTGGCGAATCTGAAAATAGCGCACCCACAACACCGTACATCACGGGATTAGGACGATCTGAAAATCGGTCTTCCAACAATGTTTTATTATCTCTCATTTTTTGGAGGAATTCTATATCACTAAAGGCCTTTTCATGACTGCGAAAATCTCCATCTTCAAATTGTGCCGGTTTAGTATATTTCCCCGTAAGTAAGCCATGCTTAATGGGTGAAAAAAAACAGATCCCTAAATTATGATCATCCACATAGTTTTTTAATCCACTGGATTTGTAAGTGTCATCCATCACATTTCTTAGAGGTTGAACGACATCAGGATCGCACCTTTCAATGAATTGCATAATTTTTTTAGATGACCAATCTGATAAACCGACAAACCTTGTTTTTCCTTCTTCCTTAAACTTTCGAATGACTTCAATCGCTTCATCAAAATATTCTTCATTTTCCCCAAAGTTGCAGTGGTGAAGATACATGAGATCTACGCAATCTGTTTTCAGATTAATTAAAGATCGCTCCATGTTTTGTCGCATGACGTCAACATTGTACCAATGCTTTTGATGTCCTCGGTCCCAGCCAACCTTTGTGGCGATGAAAATATCCTTGCGGGGGATAGACTCCCACATGGAACCAATCATTTGTTCGGATCGGCCATTTCCATACACGTCGGCTGTATCCCAGTGATTGATGCCCAGTTCCCATGCGCGTTTCAGGGCTAATTTTGAATCGTCATCTGATTGGCCTGCCCACCCTACGGGCAATTTTCCACTTTTGTTGGCCCCTCCGTAAGACCATGTTCCAAGACTAATTGCCGATACTTCAGCGCTGGTACGGCCTAAAATTATTTTTCTCAATAATTACTCCTTATTTATATACTCATTAACTTTTTTTGCAATGTCCAATGCATTGGGAGTATCGCTGTGAATACAAATAGTCTGAACATTGATGTGAATATCACTACCATCAAATGATATTACTTTACCTTCATTTGTTATCATTTGGGCTTGTTGCGCCGCCTTTTTAGGGTCGGTAATGAGTGCATGATCTAAATCTCTGTTCCGCAAGCTGCCGTCCGATTCATAGGTCCTGTCTCCAAATGCTTCCTCCATAATCTGAAGTCCCATGTCCTGCCACACGTGGAGCATGATAGATCCAGATAATCCAATCATGACCAGGTTGGGATCGAATTTTAGGACGGCTTCACCAATTGATCTAGAAATTGTCTTGTCTTTTGCGGCCTGATTATACAAAGCACCATGAGGCTTTACATGGAATAATTGTTCATTTTCTGCAGAGACTATTTCATCTAAGCGACGGATCTGCTCCAATATGGTTTGCGTCAAATCTCTGGGATCCATATTCATCACCGCTCGCCCTAAATTATCTGGATCCGGATATCCGGGATGGGCGCCGATTCTTACATTTTTCAATTTAGCTAATTTGGAGAGCTCGGTCATCATCGTAGTATTTCCTGCGTGTCCACCACAGGCAAGATTGATGGATGTAACATGATCAATCAGCTGATGATAAGTCCTATCTTCGAATAAATGGGTTAGTTCCCCCATGTCACTGTTAATATCAATCATGCATTTTTTCTCAAAAAGAAGAAAGGTAATTTAAAAATAGTTGTGTCCATTCTAGCTTCAATGCGTTTTAAGGGATAGTATATAATTTTCCTGTTCCAGGCGTGCTTTTTCTGCTTCAGGAAAATCTATCAACTGAAATTTAAACTGATCTCCCGGTTTCAATTGCCCTACTTTGGAAATATCAGCACTGATCACATTAGCAAGTTTAGGGTATCCACCAGTGGTTTGGTGTTCTACAAAAGATAAAATGGGCTGGCCGTTCCCGGGAATTTGGATGGCGCCAAGAGGCATGCCCTCAGTGATAATTTCATTGCCTTTGGAAGAAAAAATAGATTGCCCTCTGAGTCTTAATCCCATGCGATTGGATACGTTGGAAACCCGATAGTCCTTTTCAAAAAACAGCTTCCTGTTTTGGTTGTCAAACCAATCCCACTGTAAACCTTTTGTCGCCCGAATTGTTGTGGTGTTTGTGGAAGGATAATTTTCCATATTTTTAATTGGTTGTATAACATTGTCCAGTTTACCAAAAGCAATCCGGTTTCCTTTCTTTAATATGCTTCCATTTAATCCGCCCATCCCGGATGTTAAATGTGTTGACGCGCTATTGATAATTTTTTTAACCTGCAATCCACCACGAACACAAAGATAACACCGGGCACCGTTTAGGGTTGATCCAATAGTCAGGACTTGTCCTGCCTGTATATAGGTTCCCGACCAGAATGGAAATGGTTTTTCATCCAAATTAATTTTGAATTTGCTACCGGCTAATGCTATAAATGCATCTGAATGAAACAGAACTGTATCGCCCGTTAAGGTCATCTCAATTGCAGTCGTGTTTTCAGGATTCCCCACAATTAGATTCCCGATTCGCATAGCGAGATTATCTGAAGCGCCGGAGGCGGAGATGCCCAAGTGTGCAGCGCCAAACCTACCTAGGTCTTGAACGGATGTCTGTAATCCTGCTCTTAATATTTCAAGTGACATTTTCTTTTAATTGGACAAATTCTTCTTTGGTTATAGAAATAAACTTGATGCTGTCTCCCATGCGTAGCTGCAGATCAGTTGGGTGATTCCAGTCAAATATTTTAATAGGTGTTCTCCCTATCAAATTCCAGCCGCCAGGGGAGGGAAGGGGATAGATTCCCGTTTGTTCTGCAGCAATTCCTACTGTGCCGGCTGGAACCTGCTTCCGAGGTGTGGTTAAACGCGGTGTGCTCAGTGATGGGTCCATACCGCCGATATAAGGGAATCCAGGCGAAAACCCCGTAAAATAAACTTTATATGATCCGGCCTCATGGCATTGGATTATTTCGCTCTGATTTAAACCGGTGTGCCGACTTACCCGGTCCATATCTTCGCCAAATTCACCTCCGTACAGAACCGGAATTTCCACATGACGTACCTCGGGTATATCTGTTTGTGTTGATGCTTCCCAGGATTTTTTTATTAGAGAAAGTGTTTCATTTAAATCGGCGTTTAGGTCAAGGGTAAAGAGAACAGATGAATAAGCCGGATGAATATTCACTACACTTTTTATTTGGTTATTTAATACAAAATCAGTAAAAGCAAAAACTCGCTGGTGAATTTCTTCTGAAATTTCGTGTCCAAATTTCAGAAGAATTGACCGGTCTGATGCGAGTATAAACTGGGGCGTGTGATTTAGGGCCATTTTTAGTTTAGAATGAATCTGAAAGTTAGCTCAAAAATGGTAAAATATATGCCTGTTATGCGCAATCAAAAATTAAAGATCATCGATATTGGCCATTCAAATTATAGCATTGAGAGCGCCATTTCACTGTTAGAAACCACTGTCAGCCAATCTGCCTTTGAAGGCAGAATCCGAGCCATAAAGATCATTACGGGGCATGGCTCGGGAAAATTGCGGGATGCGGCTAGAGAATGGTGCAGAGAGCAGGAAGGGCGATTCCAGGCGGTGATCCATGGTGAAGACTACACCATGTTCAACCGAGATGCCGCCGATATGAGAGCTGATTGTGATTTGCGCTCCGATGCGGATTTTGGTCGTGGGAATCGCGCAGTCACTTACATTTGGCTATGGTAGGATAGAATAGAGATCTTTCTTAAGTTTTAATCATTAGATTATTACATTATGATTTTACAATCTACGAAATACGATCATTTATTTGAGAATGTTATTCCCAACGCTATCGGGGGAATCCGCATTTTCAGCAAAACGGACGACTACAACAAACCGCAGGATTACGATAATATATTGAATCTGGAAAATCGCATTTGGGCTGAGTTATTCCAAAACCTCGAATTTCTTTTAGACCAATATTCATCGCGGGAATATTTATTGGGACTTCGATCTT
>CAWVTW010000124.1:0-3955 GCA_963933175.1 uncultured bacterium | reverse complement strand
GAATAGCCGGTGATAGGGTCAGCTGCAGCAAGATCAACTCTTTGGGACCATTCAGGTGTTCCCACAACAATAAGGTTATCGGGATCAATTGAACGTATGGCAGCAATAATTGAGATAGCATAGGGTTTAATGATGGTACTCCAGGATATATCGAGAGGCTCATTGTATATTTCATAGATTACATTATCATATTCACCATATAGATTTGCCATTTCCTCGAAAAATAGCGCAGCTTCATTGGTATTGTCTTCAGCATGATGCGAATGCCAATCAATAATAACATAAATTCCTTCATCTATTGCAGCATCTACAATGGTTTTTACTCGGTTCTTATTTGCAGTTTTATTATCAAGATAACCGCCAGGATCTTCAACACCCATTGCTGCCCTAACGATGGTCGTCTTCCAATCATCTTTAAGCCACGAAACAACTTCAGCTTTATAGTATCGTTCACCACCCCAATTGTCATTACTCCAGAAAAAACTATTCCCAGCAAAAGAAACTGGTTCATTATTTTTATCTACAATTTTATTACCGTTTTGTTGTAATAGACCATGTATTTGTACCACAGTTGTATCTTCAAACTCTAGCGGGAGTTTATCTGAAATATTATTATTTTTATCACAAGAAAGGAAAGTAAAACAAGTTAAGGTAAAGGATAAAAATAGTACGAGTAGGCCTGTTATATTCATATGATAAATACTTATTGCAATGGCAATTTAGTTTTCGTGTTAATTACTTAAATGAATATTATTGTACGTTACAGTAGTTAATTGAGAGTTATCATGGCTTAACGTTGCTAGGCCAATATATATGGATTTACCCCAATTTTTAATATTTAATTCCCCAATTTTAACCCATTCATTTTTATCATTAACGTAAAAATAGACATATTCTTTTATTTTTTCAACTTTGATATTTTGGTTAGACGAATCTAGCGTAGGACCTGATTTAGCTTTCATAACTTGACCATTTTTCTCCCTGTATCCATATTCTATACCCCCACTAGGAAAAACATTTATAATTCCATGAGCTGATTTTTTATTCAAGTTTTTTCGTACCATTATTCCAGCTTTCGCATAGGGATGTGTATTTTTCAAAGAGTCTACCTTGACGGAAAAACTGAAATCACCTTCAATTTTCCGGTACGCAAATCTAAACTGATCTTCTGTATTCCATATATCATTACCACCGCCATAAAAGGTCCAATCATTTGGTTCAATTGTTTGCCCACCTTTTATCGAACGACCGATATCTTTCACTGCCCATGGAGAGGGTAAAGGATCTTCGCCAGGAGGTTTCAACAAAGCAGGTGGTTTAGCCGGTAAAGACGCTAATGGAGTAGTTTGATCGCTAGTTGTTAACCAATATCTGAGATCTTCGTTAATTGAATATTCCATTGTACCAAATGATTCAAACCAGTTTTGAATCTCACTGTTACTAGCTTTAGAAATATTTATGTTTATTAAGGTATTTTTATTTGTAACCATTCCCCAAGAACCATCTCCGATTCCTCCTTTTTCATTTAATACCTTGTAAGACCACATTGTAGCAGGCCAATTCAAAGTTTCATAGTAGTCATAATAGCGGCGCATCATTTCACCCCCACCTGCTTTATTAAGAACAACATTGAACTCACCAATTAAAAGTGGGCTGTTAAATGATTCCATTTTTTTCTTCCATATCGGAAGTCCTTCCTTTATGAATTGGGTATGTACATATGGCTCTGGAGATCCCCATCCAAAAAGTCCGGGATAAAAATGCATTGTATAAATAACATTATCAAGATTAACAGACCGAATATTTTCATAAAAATCAATTCCGCTTGTATGACCTGGAAAAATTACAATATGATTATCATTATTTGCTCTTATTGCCTCATAACATTTAAGAACCACTTTTTTAAGGTTCTTTTCATTGCTGCCCCACGGCTCATTTAACAGATCGTAAGCTGCAACTGTAGGCTCATCTTTGTAACGCTTTGAGATCTGATTCCACAGCCATGCTGTTTGTTTTTGGTACGCATTGTTCGACCATAATTTATTGTATCCCACTCTGCCGCTATGATCCATTCCACTTTGCCTTCCCGGCGCACCATGCATATCCAAGATCACATATAGATCTCTTTCTTTAGCCATTTTAATTGTATGGTCTAACCACTCCCAGGCATCTTTCTTTAGGGAGAATGGCTCACTGTCAGAGCCCATTAATAATTTGTAGTCAAATGGCAGTCGGACTGTATTCATCCCAAATGATTTGATGATATCAAAATCACTATTTTTGATCCAGTTAGAACGATATATATCCATTAGATCTTCAGCATCTTGTCTCCCAAAGCGATCTTCTAATGTCTTAATAAATTCATATTGGTCAGCATAGCCTTTATCAGCATAGCCAAGCATCCACATTTCCAACTGGAGCCAATTACCTAGATTACAGCCCTTCAGATTTACAATCTGACCTTCATAGTTTTGGATTTTTCCATTTTCAAGTTGAAGAAGACTTTCACTTTTAAGACATCCTAATAAAAGAAAAAATATTACTGTACTATTTTTCATTTTTTCACCTTTTTATTATTTTAAGAATTTATTACTAGCGCAAAAGACAAAGATAGCCAGTTGCTTCAAAACGAGATGTACTTACGTAGTTCCACAAATGGGATCTAATATGTCAAACCGTAGCCCAGTGGAAAAAGAGGATCATAAGTCTTATCACCGTAATTAATGGGTATCTGACTCATATCTCGGGGCCACGAAAAGCTGAGTTTTGCAGTGGGCGAAACATCACCAAAAAGTAAATCTGCTACACCGCTCCCTTCTGTGCCTGGAAGCCAAGCAGCTAGCACAGCATCTACATGTTCAAGATAAGGTGTAATAATCATAGGTCTCCCCGAAATCAAAATCAGTACGATCGGCTTTCCTGTTTTTATTAATCTTTCTAACAGTAATTTATCTTTGTTAGATAATTCAAGTGATTCACTATCGCCTTTCATCTCTGCGTACGGTGTTTCACCAACAACCGCTATGATGATATCATGATCATTGGCCTCATCTCCATTTTTGGAAAATGTTACACTGCTATGATTGCCAATGTTGTCTTTAATGCCATCCAAAATTGTAGTACCAATTGTTGTATTTCCAGAACCGCCCTGCCAACTAATGGACCAACCACCGCACTGGTAACCCAGGTCATGACCGTGTTCACCGGCAACTAGTATACTTTTAATATTTTTTGAAATAGGTAAAATATTATTATTTTGAAGAAGTACTACCGATTTATTAACACCTTCTCTGGCTAGCTCTCTATTTCTTGAAGAACCTACTTCATTCAGCTTTTTATAATCTTTTAATGGCTTCTCAAATAAACCCATAGAATACTTTATTTTTAGGATCCTATAAACCGCATCATCAATTCTATTTATGCTCACTGAACCTTCAAGAACGGATTCCTTTAATAGGTTGATAAATTCAATATAAGAATGACTCTTATTACTATGTTCCCCAGGTACCATTACCATATCTATGCCAGCATTGATTGCGGTAATAATTGAAGTTTTATAATCTTCATCGATGTCATCTATTGCCGCCCAGTCTGAGACCACAAAACCCGAAAATCCAAGCTCATTTTTCAGAATATCATTAATCAGGTAACTATGCCCATGAAGTTTTTTTGATTGCCAACTATTATAGGAGATCATGATGCTGCCCACTCCATTTTCCACAGCACTACGAAATGGTTTTATGTATTTAGAACGTAATTCTTTTTCGTCTACAAGTACATCACCACGGTCAATACCTCCATTGATACCTGTGCCAAATATTGTGTTTCCATCTCCAACATAATGCTTTGCGCATGCAAGAACTGAATTGGAGTTATCTAAATTATTACCCTGGTATCCCTTAATGCTTGCAATGCCCAATCGAGTTACTATCTCTGTATTCTCAGAATAACTTTC
>CAWVTW010000123.1:0-3972 GCA_963933175.1 uncultured bacterium | reverse complement strand
TAGGTCATCCAGATAATCTTCCGCAATGGCTATGGCGAAATCCTTTTTATCCACAGACAAATAAAAGAGCGCTAATCCAATTTGGATTCTTCTTGTCCCGTTATTGCCCCCCAAGATGCCTTTGTCCACACTATCTTTAGAATATCCCGGTGGTTTATCCAATTGCAGTATTATTTTCAAAAGATTCATTTGGTCATCATCATTCCATCCTCTTTCATGGATCAGAACCTGGCACTTTCTTAATTCAAATGTTAATGTGTCCACAATAAAATAAAGAGACGGGTTCCCTTCCGCATTCTTATAAATATCATTGGCGTAAAATTTAAATTTATCATAACAATACATAGCCATATCCACCCGATCTGCTTTTACGTATTCCTGGATCATATTCGAATAATGAAATGATAAATTATATAAATTTCTTGGTTCATTGTTCTTATAAGCATGTTTTATTGCAAACCTAAAAAGTGTATTAAAACGAATATTCACATTTTCCAGGATTGTATTATCATCCATTTCTAAACAGACTTTGCCAATATCGACCAACTCGGCAGGAATGAGGGATGCAATATCAAAGCGGTCATTTTCAATCATTTTGATATAAGAATTACCCAAAAGTCTGAAGACCTTTACCTCATAAAAAGTCAATGAATTAGCCATTTCCTGGTACTGACTTTTGGTATAGGTGCGGAAAGTTGCATTGTCTTTTATCGTAGGAGTGAGATTAAAAAACTGGGGATTAAATCCGGGTTTATTGCTAATATAAGTTTGGATAATCATACTGATTTCTCGAATAATTTCTGTTTGAGTCTCTTTGAATTGTGTAAAGGCAAGTAGATCATCCAACTGATCCAGGGAGCTCATGATCTCTTTTTGATATTCTTCAATAATATCCATGCTATTATTCATTGCTGAATGGATAGATGGTTTTTTCAAATTGAATATAAATGATTTAATAATTCCTGAAATGGTTGTGACCACATTGCTTGTTTTGGAATAAAGTAGAATATAAAAAATATACGGGAGCGTAAAAATAGATGCTAAGAAGAGATAAACATAGGTATTAAGGACGATGCTGGAAACCCTATTTAAGGGTTCCACATAAAACATGATTACCGTTGCGTGAAGAGATGATAGGATTAAAAACCATACATAGATTAAACTCAACCAGTCTTTCACAAATAGATCCATCAGTTTTGGAGATGACTCTGATGCAATAGCAACCACAATAATTAGTGTTCCTAATACCATGGCCAGAACACCACCCCATATTTCAGGTGCGAAACCCAGATCAATACTCTCGTGATCTGATAATACAATACTGAATTGACTTTCGAGAAAATTAACTATGGATGGAAAAAAGACGTTAAATAGGACATCCGAAGCCAAAATAACGATCAAAACTATTCCAAAAGTTATTAAGGTTCGGTATTTGAACTGTAAGCTATTGAGTTTTACGAGGGTAGTATAGAATTTTTCCATAGAATGAATTTATTTTAATTGGGTTTATTTAATAAGACAGCGGTTGGTAGAATATGCGTGCTATGATGAAAAAAATGGTTCACTTTGTTTAATCCTTTGGCTATAATAGAAAAGAAAAACTACAATGGAGAGTGAATTATAACAATAATCTATGTGAAAAATAAAATAAATGTTATTTTTCAGAAATCTTGACCTTTGAGATAACAAATCATAATTTTTAGTATATCTAGTCCCATAATAACATATGTTTGTATTTAGATGCTAGATAATAAAGAATAACCATTACCAAAAACGAATAATAAAAGAGGATTTTATGGCAAACTGGAGTCAACATCACGATTTAGTCTATGCATTCGTCTGTGTATCATTTTTAGCAGATGGAGAAGTGGACGAATCAGAAAAAGAAGCCATGCGTGGCAATGTCAAAGTGATGTTGCCGGATGTATCCGACGATGCGTACAACGCAATGGAAGCCGAAGTAATCGATAAATTTATTGATCTCGGTGATGAGTCAGCTCGTACTAACCAATATGGCGTTTCTTTGGAAGCCCTCAAGGGGATGTTCTCATCCGATGAGGATCGTTTCAAAGTAGTCAAAAACCTTGCTTACATCGCACGCGCGGATGATTTCATTCACGATAACGAAATGGCAATGGTTGAAAAGGCTGTGAGTGCATTGGAAATGACGGACAAGGTAAACCTTGTCAAAACAGAGTCTACTCTTTTCGTCGATTATACTGGGTAAACCATTACCAGCATAATTTCATGATAACCCCGATTTCACCGGGGTTATCTTTTTAATATTTGGAGAGTCAATTGTGACTGATAATAAACGCGATTCTGATCGGCGGGATAATGATCAAAGGGAATTAGCAAGACGAGAACAAGCGAGACGTACAAATAACCGTCAAGTCGAACTTGACAGAAGAGATGAAGAGCGTCGAGATGAAGATCGTCGAGATAATAGTCGTCGTTCTGCAAAAGAAAGAAGAGATTAAAACAAGGGCAGTTTTACTGCCCTTGTTTTTTATATATAATGAATGAGGGTTTTTAAAGCCTCTAGATACCCCTGCTTTCCTAGGCCGGATATTTGTGATATACATTCATCTTTGATGACGGACACTCTTCTGAATTCTTCTCTAGAATTAATATCACTTAAATGCACTTCAACAGTTGGGGTATTTACCGATGCAATCGCATCACGGATAGCAAAGGAATAATGTGTCAACGCACCGGGATTTATAATTATGCCATCAAATAAACTGATGGTTGATTGAATTTGATCAATAAGATCACCTTCATGATTAGATTGGAACCAAATGATATCATGAGTATTAGCATCCGGTTGTTCATTCAACCAATTTTCCATATTTTCTAATGTTTCAGATCCATAAATCTCAGGTTCACGAATCCCCAATAAATTCAGATTGGGTCCATTGATCACTAGTATTTTCATTGGATTATTTTGAGTGACTCTTTGATAAGATTATCAGGAACAGAATCACATGTGTTACCTTCCCCAAGTGTATTTAAAACCACAAAATGAAGAATGCCATTTTTCATCTTTTTATCTTTTTTTACATAAGAAAGAATTGTATTTGGATCCACTTTAGATACATGTGGCAAGGAAAGTTTATCAATCGTATTGGTTAGAGATTTATTTTCATCGACACTCATAAAACCCATTTTACTAGAAACCCATCCAGCACACTTCATGCCAAGGGCAACGGCTTCTCCATGACGAATCTTTCCATATCCTAAATGAGCTTCCAGTGCATGACCAACTGTATGTCCAAAATTCAAAAGTTTGCGAAGTCCCCCTTCGTGTTCATCTAATGAAACAATTTCTGCTTTTATTTCACAAGCGCGTAACACAGCCCTTGAAAAGGGGAAAGAATCAATATCATCCAGCCATTCGGAAATATTATTTAAGAATTTCTCATCGCGAATTGCACCATACTTAATTACTTCACCAAGTCCTGCAATGACCTCTTCACGCGGGAGTGAATCCAAAATATCCGGATCAATTAAGACGCCTTGTGGTTGATATATGGATCCTACGAGATTTTTCCCTTCGGCTATATTTATGCCAGTTTTTCCGCCTATGGAAGAATCAACCATGGCAAGAAGGGTTGTTGGAATCTGGTAATATTGAATTCCGCGCATGAAGGAAGATGCAACAAATCCACTCACATCACCTACTACACCACCACCCAAAGATAGAATGGTCGTAGACCGATCACATTTCATTTCAATTAGCTGACTGATTATACGACTGAATTCATTCATGCTTTTTGCCGCTTCACCGACCGGGAGTGTGATATAATCACATTTAAATCCTGCTTTATTTAAGTCAGACATCAACTCGAATCCAATCAATTCCATCAAATTATATTGTGAAATAATGATCCATTTTTGTCCATGATTCTGATCAGAAAGAATGGATGGGAGTTTTCTTAATAAGCCTGATTCTACATTGATAGGGTAGGA
>CAWVTW010000122.1:0-3997 GCA_963933175.1 uncultured bacterium | reverse complement strand
AAAATTCCTGAATTTTCTCTTTCGTTTATTTTCATTGGTGGTGTGTTTTACATGGTTGGTGTCATATTCTATTTATGGGAAAGGCTTCCTTATAGCCATGCTATTTGGCATGTATTCGTTTTAGGTGGTTGTGCGAGCCATTATGTGGCTGTGCTTGACCTTGTTCTTTGAAAAAAATAATTTTATCAGGAATATTGATTATGCCCTTATTTGGTAAAATGCCAGAGATTGGACAACTGGCACCCGGTTTTTTGTTGGAAGACCAAGATGGGAAATTGCATTCTCTTGGATATTACAAAGGGAAAAAATTAGTGGTTTACTTTTTCCCTAAAGCATTTACACCGGGCTGAACGAAACAAGCATGTGGATTCCGGGATGAATCTGATAATTACAAAGAATTAGGTATTGTGGTCTTAGGGATCAGTTTTGATTCAAAAAATTCTCTAAAAGCATTTAAAGAGAAATATAGAATCCCTTTTAACTTTTTATCAGATTATGAAAAAAATATTGGAAAAAAGTATGGTGTAAGTCGGTTTTTTTTTGCTTCAAGAAAAACATTTCTTATTGATGAAAACGGGATCCTGATTCACATCATTGATGAAGTAAATTTGAATACGCATCCAATGGATATTATAAAAATATTTGAACAAGCTGAAACAGGAGCAAACTCGTGAATGTATCTATCGAATATTGCAATATGTGAAACTATTTACCACAGGCTTCCAGTTTGGAAGTAGAATTAAAATCAAAATTTGATCATGTAGATATTGAATTGATTTCCAGTGGTGGAGGTGTTTTTGAAATAACATTAGATAATAACCTAATTTTTTCAAAGAAAGCGTTGAAACGATTTCCAGCAGATGGTGAAGTTGAAAAGTTGATTCGGAAAAACTTGAACTAATTTGAAAATACACTTAAATCATTCTGGTCAAGATCATACTATTGATTTGAATTCCGGAATTGATCTGTCTATCCCAAATAGATTTGACGGAAAAAATCCGATATTTTATGGTGCTACAGCACCATCGGTGAAACCTATCCACTCTGGAGAATTTATTGGTGATGTAAATCAGGGAGGAAGTTGTAATGTTAAGATTGCTTCACTGAATATTCATTGCACAGGAACTCACACGGAATGTGTGGGGCATATTGATGATTCAGGCAAAAAAATATCTGATATTTGTCCAATCGGATTTTTATTTGCCCAATTGATTACTGTTAATCCAGTTCATAAATCAGATACAAATGAATCTTATCATGTTGACTATGAAAATGAATTAGTTATTTCAGTTGAGTCATTCAAAGGCAAGCTAAAAGAAAACATAAATGCACTCGTTATTCGAACAAATCCAAATGGTCTGGATAAAGTAAATCGGAATTATGGTGATTATCCCGCTTCTTTTTTAACCCACGATTCCATTGATTATATTTTAGATAGCGGGATAAAACATTTGTTGGTTGATTTGCCTTCCATAGACAAAGCTGACGATGGCGGACAACTTGGAAATCATCACAGATTTTTTAAACTAGGCAAAACAATTTCGGAATTACTTTATATCCCTGATTCAGTTCAGGATGGATTTGGATTTCTCCAGATTCAGATTCCCAATTGGGGGTTGGATGCAGCACCAAGTCGTCCTATCTTTTATTCTGTTAAATTTTAATTTTTCACAGGGTAATTCTATTTTGTAAATTCTAATTAGTAAATAAATTATTTGAGGATTATTTTATTATGAGTGAACAAATTAAAAGTGTAATAACCTGTGATCTTGACGGAAAATTGGAAACCTTTAACGAAGGTGCAGCAAGCCTTTTCGGATACAATCAAGAAGAAGTGGTCAATAAAATGAGAGTGAGCGACTTCAGCGATGGACAAGTTGTATTGGGTCATGTTGTGGGATGGTTGGCTGAAGCAGTGAAAAATGGCGAGTGGGAAGGAAATACGGTATTTCTCCACAAGGACGGTAGTGAATTGCCTTGCAGCATCAAGATTACACCTACAAAAGGAAAAGATGGTGAACATATTGGGTATTGCGGTGTAACCACACCATTGGAAGACAAGACCGCAGACCAAGTGCGCCCTAAAATCAGCCTGATGACCAAGATTTTTACTTGGCTGGTAATCATGCGCTTACCATTTCTAACTGCTACATTTATTCCAATCTTTGTTGGAGCAGCCGTAGCAAATCTTTCTGGATTTTCTGTAGACTGGGGATGGCTGGGTTTAACTCTGTTGGGCGGATCTTTACTACATATTGGTACCAACACAGCCAACGATTATTTTGATCATACCAGTGGTACAGATGAAGCAAATTACAATTATATGGTGCCATTCTCTGGCGGGAGTCGCAGTATTCAAATGGGTCTTATTTCAGCCAAAGGGATGTTAACAGTAGCCATTGTATCTTTTGCATTGAGTGCGGTTGTAGGTATTCCGCTCATTCAAAAAGCCGGAATGCCGGTCTTATGGCTGGGTTTGATTGGTTTCTTCTCGGGTTTGTTCTACACAGCGCCGCCTTTTAGGTTCGCATCCAGGAAAGGATTGGGCGAATTAATTATTGGGCTCAATTTTGGTCCATTGATGGTAGCAGGCAGTACGCTTGTTCAGACTGGAAAACTATTGCCAGAAGCATTTTTGGCAGGTATCCCTATTGGTTTGCTGGTAGCCGCTATCGTGTATGTAAACGAATTTCCGGATCATGATGGCGATAAAGCTACGGGGAAGGATACCTTAATTGTCGTGTTCGGTCCAGAAAAGGCTAGGATCGGTTATGTATTGTTAGTTGCAGGTGCTTTTATCAGTATTATAGTCATGGCCTTGAATGGTACTTTTCCCATGTTGACTTTGATTGCACTTGTAGCATCTTATTTTGGTGTGAGAGCGATCCAAATACTTTATAAATACTATGATGATCGTCTTCTGCAGCCTGCAAATGCAGGTACGATCAATATGCACTTTATTACAGGAGTCCTGTTTTGCATCGGGATCTGGTTGGGGACACCTGTATAACTTATACAATCTCTTTATCATATTTATAAAAAGCCCCTGATTTAGGGGCTTTTTATTTGGAATAAGCTAAAAACTTATGTAATATACTTACGAGCAACTTACGAGTTATCTAAGAATTAACACAAAGGGTTAAAATGAAAAAGAAAATAAAAAAACAACCATCGATAACAGTTATTCGAGCCATTGCTCGATTGAATAACTATGCCAATCAGAAAACCGCTCATTCTATTGTTTGGGATGGGAAATCTATCACACACTATTTATCCGTTACCTCGTGATGAAACCATTGTCCCCAAAGCTAAAAAAATTCCTGGAATTTGTTCAGCGATTTACGCTGATTCATGGTCAATCTCCATCTTATGAAGAAATTATGGCCAGTCTGGGATTTGGTTCATTGGGGACAGTGAACTGGTATGTAAAGACCCTGGAAGATGAGGGTCATCTTTCTCGTATAAAAGGTCCCAACGGCAAGCGGGCACTCACCTTGATCCACAAGGAGTACGCCACACCTACAACTACAGCTCGTTTGCCGCTGTTGGGCCTTATTGCTGCAGGTGAGCCTATTGAAGCATTAGAAAACCCCGAAATGGTGGATGTTCCTCCGTCTTTATTACACCCTGATAATTATGTGCTGCAGGTGATAGGAGACTCCATGATTCAAGAGAATATCCATGATGGGGATTTTATAGTGGCGAAGAAGACAGCAACGGCTCACTCCGGTCAAATTGTGGTTGCACTCATCAATGGTGAAGCTACGTTGAAATGTTATGTGCCTAAATCAAACTGTGTTGAACTTCATCCAAGAAATCCGAATTTTCCGGTTATAAAGGTTAATCCTGAAGATGATTTTCATATTAATGGTGTGCTTCTTTATTCCTTCCGGAATTATTTGAACTAGGCACGCCCCCATGATTGCCCGAGACGTTTTTCACATACGTCTTAAGGAATTAGAACTCCAGGCCGAACGGATCATGGATCCGACATTGA
>CAWVTW010000121.1:0-4058 GCA_963933175.1 uncultured bacterium | reverse complement strand
TAAATTAGCACAACCTTTCGAATAATTAAATTAGAGGAATAAAATGAAAATTATACTTATAGTAGCAGTAATGCTCTCACAATCTTTTGGAGAATCAATCAAATCTAAATATGTGGATACATCATTGAAAATTATTTCTAAGTCGTTAACCGACTCCACAGCATACAATCGTTTGGGCTATATGTGTGATACCTTTGGACCAAGGTTAAGCGGGTCAAAAAATCTTGAAAACGCTATTAATTGGATTTTGAAAGAAATGAACAGTGATGGTCTTGAGAATGTAAGAGGAGAAAAAGTTGCAGTCCCAACTTGGATTCGAGGTAAAGAATCTGCCACATTGCTAAGTCCATTTAAGAAAGAATTATCCATGCTTGGTTTGGGTGGAAGCATTGCTACACCAAGAGGAGGACTAAAAGCAGAAGTCATTGTAGTTAATGATTGGGATGAATTGGAGTCAAGATCCAACGAAGTCCCCGGTAAAATAGTGTTATTCAATGCGCCTTTCACATCTTATGGTGAGACGGTTGCATATCGTTATTCAGGTGCCAGTGCAGCCGCTAAACATGGTGCTGTGGCAAGTTTAATTCGATCCATCGGCCCTTGGTCAATGAATACCCCTCACACAGGCGTAATGGCTTACAATGATGATGTACAAAAAATCCCAAATGCTGCACTAACTATGGAAGATGCAATGATGTTAAGCCGCATTCATGATCGTGGTAATAAGATTATTGTGAAATTGGACATGAATGCACGGATGGTGGCTGACAGGTGGTCTCATAATGTTTTAGGCGAGATTAAAGGCTCAATATACCCAGAAGAAGTAGTTGTTGTTGGTGGGCACATTGACTCTTGGGATGTGGGGCAGGGTGCCCATGATGATGGTGGTGCGTGTATTGCTTCCTGGGAAGTTCTCCGCCTGATTAAAGAATTGGGGCTAAAACCAAAAAGAACCATACGTTGTGTCATGTGGACAAATGAAGAAAATGGAGGAAAAGGAAACAAAGGCTATCGCGATATGCACTTGGATGAAATGGATAAACATGTGCTAGCTATTGAATCTGATGGCGGAGTATTTTCGCCAAAAGGCTTTGGGTTTTCAGGAAATGATTCTGCTCGGAAGATCGTTGAAGAAATTCACGAACTTATGAAGCCCATTGGTGCAAATACGATCTCAGATGGAGGTAGGGCAGCAGATGTAGCACCCTTGAATGATGAGGGTGTGCCAGTCATGTCTCTTAAGGTTGACGGATCAAAGTATTTTTGGTTTCACCATACCGATGCAGACACATTTGATAAAATTGATTTTAATGAATTTAATAGGTGTATTGCTGCAATGGCAATCATGGCCTACGTTGTGGCCGATCTAGACGAACCGCTCCCTCGATAGGATTTAGATTTACTGGCACTTATTCTCATCGAAACCTGCTGATTTCGTGATTAAATTTGCAGGCTTTTAATCATAATATTTAAAAGGAAATAACATATGCCATCAGTGAATATTACAGGTCACGGTGATGATTTATCTGTTAATGGAATTCGAATTGGTGACCTTTCTCCGGCAGCCCACGAAGCTATTGATAAAGAGAAAGGTGGGCACAATTATTCTCCGCTAGAAAATGCAGTAGTTTCTCATGTAAAAGACTCTTCTACTTTAATAGTGCGAAAACCTGACCCGAAAGAAATTGATAAATATATTGAATCAGAAATTATTGATGGTTTATGTTGTTATTCTGCGGTCAATCAGGGCCAACTTAACCAGACTATTGTTGACGCCGTTGTCACGCATCTTACGAAAGAAAAAATACCCACGGTTCCGCGTTCCATTCGTCATAAATATATGAGTGCTTTTCTTCTTGCTACGACTGGTATCACAGGGATGGATCGAGTTGTTCCTAAGGTTGCTGGTGTGGAAGCACCGGAACTGATGTTTAAGATTGCCCGTCGGTGGGGATACAGAATTAAAGGAATCCCTAAGGGTGAAGCTATTATAGTTGCGGCAAAAGGGAATTTTCACGGACGTACAATGACTGCCATATCATTATCAGATGATGATCAATCGAAAGAAGACTTTGGACCATTTTTGACTGGCATAGAATTGGTTCCCTTCAATGACTATAATGCACTTGAAGAATTGTTTGAGCAAAAAGGCGATCGAATCGCAAGTTTCATGGTAGAACCAATACAAGGAGAGGCTGGTGTTATAGTACCTGATGATGATTACTTCCCTCGGGTTGCTGAATTATGTAAAAAGCATAATATTCTTTTAGCTATGGATGAAGTGCAGACCGGTTTTGGACGAACGGGAGAAAATTTCGCACACCAATTATTTGGCGTCAAACCAGATCTTATGGGTTGCGGTAAAGCTGCAGGTGGTGGAATCCTTCCGGTTTCCTTTGTTGCGGGACGTGATGAAGTTATAAATGTTTTAACGCCTGGATCTGAAGGCTCTACCTTTGGTGGTTATCCATTGGGTGCCGTGGTTGGAACTTATGCTATCAAAGTCCTTGTTGATGCAAAGCTTGCAGAAAAAGCCAAAATAATGGGTGATAGACTGGTTGGAAATATGAATGCTATTAAAGGTGATTATCCAGATAAGATCAAAGAAGTTCGTGGTCGTGGACTACTCACGGCATTTGAAATGCATAATGAACCCTATCTAGATGGACACACTGTTTCTGTAGGTTTATTGGATCATGGCGTTTACGCAAAGGAAACACACCATTCAACAGTCCGAATAGCACCGGCATTAACAATCAATGAATCTCAAATAGATATTTTATCAGAAGCCATCAGATCTGTTGTAAAAAGCCTATAGTTTATTAGGCGATTATTAGAATTTTGAAAAATGACAATCACATTTAAGGATAATTAATGGATATTTTAAAACAACTTGGAATAGAAGAAAATAACTTTGGTGCTTGTGCAGGCCCAGGACACTGGAATGCCACAACGAAAGAAGGAAAAATTGATTCAATTAATCCTGCAAATGGTGAGATAATTTCATCGGTATATCAATGCTCCACTGATGATTATGAATCAGTAGTTAAACAATCACTTGAAGCTTTTAAAGAATGGCGAAAAGTTCCGGCACCGGAACGAGGTCAATTAGTTCGTCAAATGGGCAATGCACTTCGGGATTATAAAGATCCTTTAGGAAGTTTGGTCTCTCTGGAAATGGGAAAAATCAAACAGGAAGGCGATGGTGAAGTTCAGGAAATGATCGATATTGCTGATTTTGCTGTAGGCCAATCCAGAATGCTTTATGGAAATACCATGCATTCCGAGAGAAAGGATCATAGGATGTATGAACAATGGCATCCGTTAGGAATCGTTGGTGTGATCAGTGCATTCAATTTTCCTGTGGCAGTATGGAGCTGGAATGCATTTCTAGCTGCAATTTGTGGAAATACAACAATTTGGAAACCTTCTTCCACAACACCGCTTTGTGCAGTTGCGGTTCAAAATATTTGTAATGAAGTTCTATCCATTAATGACGCACCGCATATTTTCAGTACAGTGATCGGCCGTGGTTCAAGTGTGGGTGAAACTATGATCAACGATTCTCGAGTGCCAATGGTCTCCTTTACGGGTTCCACGCGAATGGGACGTCACGTGAGCGAAGTCGTTTCAAAACGTTTTGGTAAAAGCATTCTTGAATTGGGCGGAAACAATTGCATTATTGTGGATGAAACTGCAGATATGGATCTAGTTATTCCTGGTATTGCTTTTGGCGCAGTGGGAACTGCTGGACAGAGATGCACCAGTACTCGACGAGTTATTGTTCACGATTCTAAATATGAAGAATTAAGGGATCGTTTGGTTAGTGCATATAATCAAGTCAATATCGGCAATCCATTGGAAGATGGAACACTCATGGGACCGCTGGTGAATGAAGATGCAGTTTCAGATTTTGAAAAAGCAATAGAAAAAGCAGAAACTTCTGGTGGAGAAATTCTTTTTGGAGGATCATCTATTGAAGGTAAAGGGAATTATGTTAATCCAACTATTATTAAAGCTGAAAATCAATGGGAGATCGTTCAGGAAGAAACATTCTC
>CAWVTW010000120.1:0-4084 GCA_963933175.1 uncultured bacterium | reverse complement strand
GTCTTCGTCATGTGAGCGATTTTGAGTTTGAATTTCAGATGGCTATGATGAATTTTCATCTTAATCCAGATATTGCTTCCTTATTTATGATGCCTGATGAAAAATACATTCATTTGAATTCTACGGTTGTAAAGGATGTGGTGAAAAATGGTGGAGATATTTCCGCTTTTGTCCCATCTGGTGTAAATGATGCATTATTGTCTAAATACTCCGTCTGAATATTTTTAACTTCGATACTAGAATTTTACTATAATAAATCATTTTTAATGCCTACCTACGATTATATTTGTTCAGAATGCGAAGAGAGGTTCGAACATTTTCAAACCATGACATCTTCTGTCTTAACACAAAAACCAAATTGTGAACAGGAAAAGTGTGCTGTAAAACGAATTGTAAGTGGCGGCACGGGCCTAATTTTTAAGGGGTCTGGGTTTTATCTAACAGATTATAAGAATAAGGATAAAACCGAACAACCTAAAGACAAAAAAGAAAAAAAAGAAAAACCGAAAACCGATACCAAAAAGAAAGCGGGGGAAACTGCAGTATGAATGGCGCACGAAAGATGAAAATGGAAAACGGACGAATGATAGTTCCGGATTGCCCATTCATTCCTTTTATCGAAGGTGATGGAATTGGTCCTGATATTTGGCATGCAGCTGTGCATGTATTTGATAAAGCGGTTGAAAGAGCCTATGGAGATTCACGACGGATTGAATGGGTTGAAGTCTTAGCTGGGGAGAAAGCTTTCAATAAAACCGGAGAATGGCTTCCACAAGCCACGCTTGATTCAATTCATGATCATCTTGTTGCAATTAAAGGGCCCCTAACGACACCGATCGGCGGTGGAATCCGCTCCTTGAATGTTGCGCTTCGTCAGAAACTGGATCTTTTTGCATGTGTTCGTCCTGTACGATGGTTTGAAGGTGTGCCATCACCGGTAAAGGAACCGGAGTTGGTGGACATGACCATTTTTAGAGAAAATACCGAGGATATTTATGCAGGTATTGAATGGATGGAAGGGACGGAAGACTTAGAAAAAGTAAAATCATTTTTGATTAATGAGATGGGTGTGACTAACATCCGTTTCCCTGATACCTGTAGTTTGGGAGTAAAACCTGTTTCCATAGAAGGGACTGAAAGATTGGTCCGCTCAGCCATTGATTATGCATTATCTCATGAACGGAATTCTCTAACTCTTGTCCATAAGGGGAACATCATGAAGTTCACTGAAGGTGCATTTCGGGATTGGGGATATGAAGTTGCAAAAAGGGAGTATGGGGCGACAGATCTAGACGGTGGCCCGTGGCAGGTCATCAAAAAAGACGGAAAAGAACTCATAGTAAAAGATGTGATCGCAGATGCATTCTTGCAGCAAATTTTATTACGCCCTTCAGAATATGACGTGATTGCCACTCTTAATTTGAATGGAGATTACATTTCAGATGCATTGGCAGCAATTGTAGGCGGAATCGGGATTGCCCCGGGTGCAAATATAAATTATATCACTGGCCACGCTATTTTTGAAGCCACTCATGGTACTGCGCCAAAATATGCCGGAAAAGATCAGGTGAATCCAAGTTCTGTTATCTTATCAGGTGTAATGATGTTAGAGTATATGGGTTGGCAGGAAGCCGCCGATTTAATTGTAAATGGGATCAAGGGAGCGATCGGACAAAAACGTGTTACTTACGATTTTCATAGGCTTATGGAAGGGGCAACCAAATTGAAATGCTCCGAGTTTGGTGGCGAGATTGTTGCCAATATGGCCTAAATTATTTCTGACATATAAATTCATCTTTAAATTCATAACGGAAAAATTCCGTTAAAATATTTATGTTTATCGATTTTACAGAAGTTGAACTCCAGGCCGGGAATGGCGGTAGGGGAGCAGTGCATTTCCGACGGGAAAAATTTGTCCCTAAAGGTGGCCCAGATGGTGGTGATGGTGGCCGGGGTGGCCATATCTTCTTTAAAGCAGATGCAAATTTGCATACCCTTCAGGATGTAAGATACCGGCGAAAATATAAAGCAGATGACGGCGGTGCCGGCGGCGGCGCCAGAAAAGCCGGGAAGAGCGGCATAGATATAACTGTCCTTGTACCCGTAGGAACTTTGATCCGGAAGAAAGATAACCATACCATTGTAGCAGATCTTGTTGAAAATGGCGAAGAAATTATTGTTTGTAAGGGTGGTATAGGCGGGAAAGGTAATCTTCGTTTTAAAACAGCCACCAACAGGGCACCACGCAAGGCTCAGTCGGGATTGCCTGGGGAAACCGGACATTATGAAATTGAATTAAAGGTTTTGGCTGATGTTGGATTGGTAGGACTACCCAATGCTGGAAAATCAACCTTACTATCTAGAATTTCTGCTGCGCGACCAAAAATCGCCGATTATCCTTTCACGACACTTGAACCGAATTTGGGAATTGTGAAATATGGTGATTATAGTTCCTTTGTCATGGCGGATATTCCCGGCTTGATCGAAGGTGCCAGCGACGGAAAGGGCCTGGGCCATCAGTTCTTAAAACATATTGAACGAAATAAAATTTTACTTTATCTGATTGATGGGACTGATGAAACGCCCTTTCAATCTTTTAAAACATTGGAAAACGAGATTCTTCAGTTCAATCCGGATTTGGATATAAAACCTATTTTGATTTGCAGGACAAAATCAGATATCAATAATGAATTAGCAGAAGAATGGGAAAAATTTGACCAAGATATTCTTGTCATTTCCGCTGTATCTGGTGATGGCCTGGAAACCCTTATTTCAAGATTGTCAAAAGCGGTACAATAATTGGATTTGATAAAACTAATAAATCTCTTGAATGTGCCCAAAATTGGGCGCCAGAGGGTTCGCTTATTAGTATCAAACATGGGAATGGATATCAATCCATTTGAATTATCGATTAAAGAATTATGTACTGCTAATGGGGTTGATAAGAGAACTGCGGAACAGATAAAAAAATATACAAATTTTGATTTTGGAATTCAGGAATTAGAAGCTGCAAAAAAACTTGGAATTTCAATTGTTTCATTCTGGGATGATCATTATCCTATGCTACTGAAAAAGATTTACAACCCACCAGTGGTATTGTATTGCAAAGGCCAGCCGCTGCAGTATAAAGAAGATGTTATTGCGATTGTTGGCACACGGCGCTTTACACCTTATGGTAAATCTGTGACACAGAAACTCACTTCAGAGCTTATTTCTAATAATATTACCATCGTAAGTGGCTTGGCACGCGGTGTAGATACGATTGCCCATAAAACAACTGTTGAAGGTGGAGGTAGGACCATTTCAGTTTTAGGGTCGGGACTGGATGTGATTTATCCTGCTGAAAATAAAATACTAGCAGAAGCAATATGTGAAAAAGGAACTCTGATTAGTGAGTTTAAATTGGGGACTAAACCGGATCGTGGAAATTTTCCACAACGAAACAGAATTATTTCTGGATTAGCTCATGCGACAGTTGTGGTGGAGGCAGGAGATAAGAGTGGTGCGATTTTAACGGCTCTAAACGCAGTGGATCAAAATCGGGATATTTTTTCTGTCCCTGGAAGAATTACAGATAAACAAAGTATAGGTGCTAATCGCCTTATTCGTAATGGGGCAATACCTGTTTACAGTGGAGAAGAGATTATCCGTGAGATAAATCCACGATTGTTTAATCCTGTGCAAAGTGTGCAAAAACACATTTCCATTGAATTGACCGATGAAGAACGAATGATAATACAAAATCTGGGACATGACCCTGTTCATATTGATGAATTGGCAAACTCCGTTGATATGAATATCACAGCCCTGTTGCAGATCTTACTTAAACTTGAATTAAAAAATGCAGTCCAGCAAATTGGCGGAAAGCAGTTTGTCCGTGCTTAATAGTTTGGCACAGAAAAATTAATAGGTAAATTTTCGACCCAAAATTATATAATTAACGGAGAGGTGGCCGAGTGGCTGAAGGCGCCCGCCTGCTAAGCGGGTATGCGGTTTATAGCCGCATCGAGAGTTCGAATCTCTCCCTCTCCGCACTTTAATAGACGATAAACCCTGCATAAGCGGGGTTTTTTGCTTTAGAGCA
>CAWVTW010000119.1:0-4146 GCA_963933175.1 uncultured bacterium | reverse complement strand
ATGCTATGATTCTTTTGCTGTCCACCTGTGAAAAAACCTGAACCATAATTTTCAAGGTACTTATCATGAACATATGAATAAACGGTGTCGCCGATTTCATGTCAATTTCCATCTTGATAATTATCAGCAGTTTCAGCAATAATATAATCAAGAGGATCTTTAAAGAGATAATTCCCCGTATAATTATCCAAATAGGATACTTTTATTTCATAGAATAGTTTAGGGTTAATCATATGATTCAGTTGGAAAGATGAATAGCTTGTTTCTTTATAGGAACCGGCTCGGCCATCAGGATTATATTTAAATCCATGGTCGTACCCAAGCCAGAAATCATCACTTTTAGAGTGTAAAAATGAAAATCTAATCCCATTAAACAGGTTGAAACTCAGTTTAAAAAGAGCTGATAAATTTTCACTCGTGTTCATGGGCACATAAGAACTATCGCCAGACTTGGATGAAGTCCATTCTGATGGGTTGTTTGAATAAAAATTGCTTGTATCCACTATTGAGAAAATACGATAGCCATTTAGGTGTCCCTGATTATTCTGGGCCCGAACATTGGTAAAAAAAGTGATTTTATTCCCCAACAGAGGGCCTCCCAAACTGAATTTTAGATCCTGACTCCTATTCAGTTCTGGAGATAATCCAATAAAGATATCTGTATTACGTGTTTGAAAAAATGATAGTCCAGCAGATGCAAATCCTTCAAATATTGGACCGCCATCTCTGGTAATCACATTCACCACGCCACTCATGGCTCTGCCATATTCCGCATTAAAAGTTCCCGTGATTATTTCCAAGTCCTGTACCGCTTCGGGCTGTATCTCAACAGCAGCACTACTCCCGCCGAACGTTTCATCTACCTGGACCCCATCGATCATATATGTTACTTCAGTATTTCTGCCTCCGCGAAAATGACCATTAACCACCCCTGCCTGCATATTGATTACGGAACCGACGCTTTCCACCGCAAGAGCGTTAATCTCATCCCCGGAGATATTTTTTATTGTACCAGTCTGATCTTTTTTCTGTGCCAACCGTGCGACTTCAACGGTAACCACTTCCCCCTCGATAACCGCTTGTTCCATTTCAATATCCAATGAGAATGTTCGATTCACGGAGATTTTTACAGCTTCCATCCGAATCGATTTATATCCTATCATATCTACCTTAAGTGTGTAATTACCAGGAGGAATATTGATTATAGAAAAACGTCCGTCCCGATCTGATGCTGTCCCATAAGGGGTCTGTTCTAGATAAATATTCGTGCCAGGGAGCGATTCAGAAGTTATTTTATCAGTAATTGTACCTGAAATTTTCCCAGTAGTCTGGGCAAAGAGATATCCAAGTAAAGGAATGATAATTGATAATTTTTTAATGGGCATAAATATTCTGCTTTAAAAATTACAATTTAAATATTTCTATTTTGTGGTATAAGTTTATAATAACAAAAAAAAGGGCAGAAAATATTTTCTGCCCTTTTTTTTCTTCAGGTGTTATTTCAATAAAAGCATTTTCTGTGTACTGGTCTTTCCTCCAGAAGATAACCTAGAAAGATAGACACCAGACGCCATACTTCCCGCATACCAGTTTATTGTATGGTAGCCTGCAGGTAGTTCCTTATTAACCAAGGAAACTACTTCCTGTCCAATCAGGTTATACACTGATAGTGAAACCTGCTGAGCATTGGGTAGTGAGAATCCGATTGTTGTTACTGGATTGAAAGGATTTGGGTAATTAGGAAACAGTGCAAACTCGTTCGCGATTACTTCCTTATCAATATCAACTGTTGATTGATCACCGATCCAGGTATTGGACCACACTTCACATGTCTGGTGCGCATTATCGTCATTTGTTGGAGATAATACCATAATTGCCTCCAACCCATCACCATCATTATCATAGACCATTGGCTCAAATGGTGTGCGCGTTCCATTTGCCGGGATTAACCTAACATCATCATCAATCAGTATTGAATCAAGTGATATTCTGAATTCGAAAACATAGTCTGGATTAAATACTTCATGAAAATAATTTCCATCACCATGCGCAGCTAATACTCCTGCACCATTGTCTGAGTTAGCACCACTCGGTGTGAAATATATCTTATAATCCGGCTCATCTCCTCTTTCCATACCTACATGTTTTGGACCGCGCTGATCATAAAACCCAAAACATATTTGTACAACATCAGCAGTCCACCATCCTCCACTGTCATCAGTATTCACAACATCATCCAATATTTCTGCAGCAACATATAGATAGTTTTCATCAACGGCCGTGTAAATAGTACCATACAGGTCAGCATCATTATCCACAGCACCAAAGCCTAAATGAGGTGTTCCATAGGAATTTTCTGTGGCGCCAAGTTCAAACGGTACAATTCCGCTGTCATACCATTCAGCCAAATCACCGTCTGCGACGAATGCTGCAGGCGGAGTCAACGAAATCGTTGGAACTCCTTTTGCTGTATTGGTAATAGAACCTTCAGCTGAACCAGGACCACCAACATTGTTAGACGCATCCTTACAGGCAACCGCATAATAATACGTTACAGCGGCATCTTCCAGCGGATTGAACAGGTAATGTACTGCAGCAGATGCACCTTCCAAAACATTCACAGCCACAACATCTACTGCTGGGGAAGATAGATCAGTGATTGGCTCTGTACTGGCGTAAACATTATATGTTTCCCCGTCTTCACCAGCATTATCAGACCAAGTGACTAGGTTGTAGTCATCGGCCGCTACGGCGGACACATTCTGAACAGGATCTGGAGCTATAACGTCCAGCACTCCCATACTCATGAGGAACATGTCATCAAAGGCAAAATCACAAGCCACTCCATCCCAGCGGGATGCTACTATTACTGCGGCCATCTGTACTGTACCTTCTGGCATGACAAATTCAACAGAGTGATTTTCCCATTCATCAGTTACAGCTATGGCAACGTCGCCTGTTGTTCCAAGCACTGTACCAGCGGCATCCTTGGCTTCAAGCTTAAAGAAAGCGCCAGCTCCATCATCACCAGAAACACTTTTTCCAAAGCCACTAAAACCCCAGGTTTCACCGAATTGTGCGGGGATACTATCTTCAGAGTAAAATACTGCCCAGTTATCTGTGACACCAATACTGAGATAATTATCTCCACTGTGAGCCATGGATGCATCTGTAACAACTTCTGCATGTCCACCGCCCATTGCAGCGCCCCAGCCGGATCCATCATCCTGCGCATCGGCAAGCTCAAATCCGGGGTTGGTTAATACATTTTTCGAACCAGTCAGTGTAAAATTATCTAGGATGATAGTACCACCACTATAGTCCCCATCTCCACCGCCGCTGATGGAAAATTCAAGGTGGAAACCAGCAATAGCATCTTTGTCTACTTCACCATTACCAGCATCACCAGACCAGCCAGTAAGATTAAATCCACCGCCATCCCAGGAATCATTTCTCTCGAGAGGCATAGTAACTGTATTCCAACCAGAAGCGTTATCCAGGATGTAGTGAAAAGAGTAATAATACTCACCCAGTCCAGTGTAGTTGGCGGGATCTGCAATATCTCCAAAGTCACTCAGGTTTAGCCTTAAGTGGACTCTATTTTCTAAGGTTTGTGGAACCGAATTATAGTATGAAAATGAAATACTATCATACCCTGACCAATCCCAGATGTCACCATGATCTCTTGGACTAGCTTCCAGTATAGTCATCCAATCATCTGCTTGAGCAGCCAATACATTATTACATGTACCATCACCACAAACGGCAAAACAGGCATTCACTGTTACATCATCTGTCCCCAGATCAATATGGCGATCATTATAAGGGTCTACTGCACATTCCTGACCAGCAATATCCTCCTTACAACTCCAATCACTACAGTTACCATTCAAAAATGTATAATCTGTACTTAAATTGGCAGGAAATTCAAAAGAAAGTGTCCAGATATCATCTCCATCATCGTCGCTCATGGGGTTGTCGCCGGGATTACCAAAAGTTCCGCCACCACCCACAAAAACTCCTTCTGTAGAAGTTTCAACACCACTCATATCCAAATTAAATGTAAGGGTGACTGTTTGTTCCTCTTTTATAAGTTTAAAAGTCCAGAATACTCCTGTTCCCGCTTCAATAACTAAAGTCATTGTA
>CAWVTW010000118.1:0-4197 GCA_963933175.1 uncultured bacterium | reverse complement strand
GATTTTATTCATAATATTTTTCCTTTAAAAATTGCGATTGATTGAATGGACTCTTACCACCGAATGGCTGCAGACGCCCACGTATATCCAGCCCCGAAAGCGGCCAGAATAATGGTATCACCTTCTTTGACTTTTCCTTCTTCCACCGCTTCACATAGAGCAATGGGAATAGATGCTGCCGTTGTATTGCCATATCTTTGGATATTAGCATAAAATTTATCCTGTTCAACACCCATCCGTTTAGCCACGGATTGAATAATTCGCAAATTTGCCTGATGAGGAATAATTAACGAAATATCATCCAAAGACAGATTGTTTTTTTCCAACGCTTCATTAATGACTTCGGGGAATCGAACCACTGCATTTTTAAATACTTCTCTCCCATTCATATAGGGTTCAAATCTTTTTGCTTGTTCAATCGTAACCTTATTTATCTGATTATTGCCAGATGATCCGGGACCCTCCATCCATAGATTTTTTAAATCTTTACCTTGGCAATGTAAATGCGTGGACAGAATTCCACTTTCACCATCACTTGCTTGTAAAATTGCTGCACCTGCTCCATCTCCAAATAAGACTGCAATATCTCGGCCTTCTGTGGATTTATTAATAAATTTTGTTTGTGCCTCAGCACCCACAACTAACGCAGTTTTATACATTCCTGTACGAATAAATTGATCCGCTATGGACAGACTATACACGAATGCTGAACAGGCAGCTTTAATATCAAATGCTGCAATGTTTCTTAAACCTAATCCTGCCTGAAGTTGTGCGCTTACACCGGGGAAAAAGTAATCTCCGGAAATGGTCCCTACTACGACCACATCAATATCTTCCGGATTGACACCGGCCATTTCCATGGCTTTAATGGATGCCGGAATCGCCAAATCAGATGCAGCTTCATCACCTTGAACCCATCTTCTTTCCTCGATGCCCGAGCGCGTTTTGATCCATTCGTCTGAGGTATCCATCAATTCTGCCAAATCTTGGTTTGTAACCACTTGAGATGGTACATGAAATCCGATACCTTTGATTGCACTTTTTCTCATGATGTTATTTCCCGTTTTATCAAGTTCAATTAAAGCCCTTTTTCTATCAATTTGTTTTTTAGTAATTCCGCCAAAGCTGACAACATGGTCAACGTACCCAAAGATGTTGAAACCATGGCAAATATCATTAATCCGCCAATATATTGGATAGGGAGAAATACAGAAAACATTAAAGCGCCAAAGCCCATATTTGAGCAAGCATCCAAAATAATGGGATATCCAACATCATCGATCACTTCACGACTTAGCTGATCGGGATTCACTTTCCGGGACAAACGGCGAAATTGGGAAATGTAGTGAATGGCAAAATCAACGCCCACACCAATGATAATAGACGATAAAATCGCCGTAATATGATTGAGCGTTACACCAAAGTGCCCCATCAATCCAAAGTTTAGTATCACAGCGGACGTAAGTGGAATCACAGCCAAGGTTCCCCATAAAATGCGCTTAAAAAATACTGAAGCGATTAATCCGATCACTATTAATGAAAAAGTGATACTGAATACTGATGACCGAATGATCATGATTACCATGTCGCGGATAACGATAATCATCCCCGTCACAGTTATACTCATGTCCGAGGTTAAATTTTCATCAATATATGCATCGGTTTTATTTGCAAAATCGAATATTTCATCCGTACTCATTATTTTGGCAAGTATCGTCACCAACCCGCTTTTATAATCCATATCATCAACAACAGACGAATAATCGCTTGAAAACCCTGTAATCAAGTTTTTTATCTTTGATGCTGAATCCGGAATTGTGTAATGGGTCAGTTCGTCGTCCATAAACGTTCGGTGCATTTGTTTCACCACATCGGCAAATGAATAACTTAAGGAAACTTTATCTTCTCTTTCCAAGAAGGATTGAAGCGAACTCACATCATTGAGTACATGTGGGTCCCGCATGTCACCATCTATTCGCACTCTTAAATCATATGTACCTGTCATCTCCTGGTCCATGAAATTCATACTGTCTCGAATTTCGGATCCCGGTTTAAAAAAGTTTGCAAAGTTCACATCAATAGAAATTTTATGAAATCCAAACAACCCGAAAACCACTAAAATGATACCCGCTGAAAAAACGTATTTTGGATGAATTAATACGACTTTTCCTAAATGATCAACCATTTTTTCGATCAGACTCATTTCTTTGATTGCTTTTGATTCCAAATTCCATTTTTTAATAGAAATAACGGCAGGAAGAAGAACCGAACTTAGAAACCACGCCCAAATGATACCTGCAGAAACGGTAATACCATATCCAATCATTGGTTCCAGTGGAGAGGAAATCATTGTCAAAAAAGCAGCTACGGTCGTTATGCTCGTCAAGAATATCGGGACTAGCAAAGAATCCATGGTGGTTGCCAACGCTTGTGGAACCTCACCTTTCAACCGCATCTCCTTGAAAAATTTTGCCACCACATGTACACCGTCAGAATTGGCTATGGTTAATAGAATAATGGGCATTGACGTATTCATCATAGTAAACAAAAATCGATCCGATCCCGTTAATTTGTATACCCATCCCATAAACCCCATCATAGAAACTAAGGATAATCCAATCACCATCAGCACCATCAGCACACCAGGGATGCTTCTCAAATTCAATAAGAGAATAGTCACCATAATTAGAATGCCCATCTTCATCAAGGACTGAACATCGTTCCTGATCAATTCAGGAATGGTACCTGTGATGTAGGCGAACCCGCCATAATAGATTTCATAATTTGTCAGAATCGAATCCGCAACCCCTACGAGTTCATTTCGAAATTGATCCAATGCAACGTCATCATAAGGCTGAACCAACAAAATAAGATAGTCATCTTTTTGACTGATGAAACGTTTTTTGACGTTCGGATATTTATTGAGGTAATCTCGAATGCCGGCAATTTCAATTTCATCAAGATCGCGACCGGGTTGCAAATCCTGAATGAGCAAATCGCCTTTATCATTGTCCATTCGTGTCGCAGTCGCGATGCTGGTCACTTCATCCACCTCCGGCAAGCCTTCCAACTCCGTGGCCACGTCCCAGAGCACCCGTAAGGCATCCGGGTGATAAATGGAACGACTCTTTTCGCCAAATGCCACAAAAATAACTTCCGTACTGCCGAATTCATCCTGGAGAGAATCCCATGCCTTTCGTGACTCCAGATTTTCGGGAAGCATTTTCATCATATCATCGTCTATTACTAAAAATGTTAATCCGGAAGCCATAACTATTGTTGCGAACAAAGACACTACAATGGATCGAACCGGATGATTTATGCTTTGATAAATAAACCATCGCCGTATAGGATGATCCGAATAATTTTTAATTTTGTTCATAGTGCTCTTTAATAGCTTTCATACCTTTATCTGTAAATATTCCATGGGCAACGATCTTGACGAAACCACGAATAGTCTCCCTGATTGGTAAATCATTTTTCAGGAAAAATTCCGGTTGAAATGTTGAATTAATAATATTGATATAAATAATGGATGTAGCCCTCATATTGATATCATCCCGTGCCAGTCCCCGCTCTTGAGCATCGTGCAGGATCGTGTAAAAATCATCCTGATGACTTAATCGGAATGATTCGATCTCCTTCCAAATTTCTGGGTGAAGTGATTTGAGTTCAGCGATTTTATCCACTGGAACTCTTCCAGCAAATTTTGCAATCGTTTCCATAATTTTAATAAACTGGACAGCAGGGTTTGGTTCATCAACCATTACTTTATTGAATGCGACATCAATTTGGGTAAATACAAATCGCATAATAGAGCGAATTAAATTTTCTTTAGTTGGAAAAAACTTATAGATCGTTTTTTTACTCATTGCCAGTCGCTTTGCAAGTGATTCGACTGTAAAAGCACGAACACCAGTATCTACTACTGAGTCAAATCCTCCTTCAAGAATTTGGTTTAATTGTTGTTTAGGTGACATGTATTATAAAAACGTTATTCGTTTATTTCGTTTCCAATTTTATGAATTAATTCTCTTACTTGACAAATATATATTTCAATTATTTAATTATTTATAATGTATTGGAGGAGGAGAATAACATCTATTATTGTGACAGATCCATCCTCATTAAAATCTGCTGGCGGAGTTGGATTATATCCATATCCTGAACTCATATCAGATGTATATAAAAGATCCA
>CAWVTW010000117.1:0-4205 GCA_963933175.1 uncultured bacterium | reverse complement strand
TGGAAACAATATATGCGCCGACAGACAAACACGATAAATTGGGGAACAGATTTACCTTTGGCTCAGGGTATTAAATTTGATTTGAATTAACAATTATTACTTTTTGAAAGGAATATAAATGACAATACATGCAACAAAAGTACACGAAACACTTGGGAAGCATATATTAGCTGACGGAATGGATCCTGTTATTGATTTAAAAGCTAGTCATGGCTCATGGCTGGTAGACGGAAAGGATGGGAGAGAATATTTAGATTTATTTTCTATGTTTGCTTCTTTATCAGTTGGCTATAACCATCCACATATTTTAGAAAATCAAGATCGTTTAACAGAAGCGGCGTTGAATAAACCGACTAATTCAGATATTTATTCCACTCAAATGGCTGAATTTGTGGACACGTTTGGACGAGTAGCACAACCAGATTATTTACCTTACGCTTTCTTTATTGAAGGCGGTGGTTTGGCTGTTGAAAATGCTTTAAAAGTAGCCTTTGATTGGAAGGTCAGAAAAAACCTTGCAGCAGGGAATGGAGAGAAAGGCACAAAAGTAATCCATTTTGATGAATGTTTTCATGGCAGAACTGGATACACCCTATCATTGACTGATTCTCCTGATCCGAGGAAAACTCTTTATTTCCCCAAATTTGATTGGCCAAGAGTAACGACACCTAAATTATTCTTCCCACTCACTGAAGAGAATATTGCAAATACCGTTTTATTGGAAGAAAAAGCCAAACGTGAAATTGAAAATGCTATTGCAGAAAACCCACACGATATCGCAGCTATTATTCTTGAGCCTATTCAAGGTGAAGGGGGCGACAATCATTATAGAAAAGAATTCATGGAATATTTACGCACCGTCGCTGATGAAAACGATATAATGCTCATATACGATGAAGTTCAGTCTGGTGTGGGGATTACAGGGAAAATGTGGGCCCACGAACATTATGGTGAAAGAGCAAGACCTGATATAATCAGTTTTGGCAAAAAGACTCAAGTATGTGGAATATTTGCCAGCAACCGAGTGGACGAAGTAGAGAACAATGTGTTCCACGAATCCAGTCGTATAAACTCCACCTGGGGAGGAAATTTAGTAGATATGGTGCGGTTTACCCTTTATCTGGAAATCATTGAAAAGGAAAATCTTGTTGCACAAGCATCAGAAAATGGGACCTATCTTTTAAGTCAATTAGAAAAATTATCTGAAGAGTATTCAAACATATCTAATGCACGTGGGAAAGGGCTATTTTGTGCATTTGATCTTCCAAGTGGAGATGACAGAGATGTATTAGCCAATCTCATAGCGAAAGAAGGCGCATTGATATTAGGCTGCGGGCTTAAATCTATTCGTTTTCGACCTCATTTAATTATTACTCGTGATGAAATTGATCTTGGGATATCCATGATAAAGAAGGCATTGGCAAAGTTATAAAAGTGGTACAAACGAAAGGTAAGCTATTCATTGTTTCCACTCCCATTGGTAATCTGGGAGATATGACATATCGAGCTGTAGAAACCTTAAATAATGTTCCCTTGATAGCTGCAGAAGACACACGACATTCTCGAAAACTTTTGTCTCATTATGAAATTCCTACGCCACTCATTAGCTATTTTGAGCATAATCGTTTTACCCAGATTCCAAAAATAATCAATCATTTAAATAGTGGAAAAGATTTGGCTGTAATCACAGATGCTGGAACTCCTGGTATTTCAGACCCAGCATATAAACTTATCAGGGAAGCATTGCTGCATGATATTACAATTGAAGCTATTCCTGGAGCTTCTGCATCCTTGGCTGCATTAGTATCTTCGGGCCTCCCAACTGATCGATTTCTTTTTGAAGGTTTCCTACCTCCTAAAAAGGGACGTAAAGCACGGATTGCACGTGTCGAGAATGAACAATCCACGTTGATTTATTATGAATCTCCCAAACGAATTCAACGAACCTTGAAAAATTTGCTTGAAGGATTAGGCGATCGTCCGGCAGTAGTTGCTCGAGAATTAACAAAATTATACGAAGAAATAATACGGGGAACTCTTTCTGATTTGTTGACGTATTTTACCAAACATCCACCAAAAGGAGAATGCGTTATTCTCGTAGGAAAAGATGACCCCAATGTCTATTTCAAATAATTCATTATTTATATCTTTCGAAGGTATCGATGGCTGTGGTAAATCCACACAAGTAAAGATGCTTATGAATCGCTTTGAGTCGGATGGAATTGATTCGTTATTGGTTCGAGAGCCCGGCGGTACACGCATCTCCGAAGAAATCAGGGAAGTTCTTTTAAAAAATAGAAATGATAATATGGCAGAGAGAACTGAAGCGCTTCTAATGACGGCAAGCCGTGCACAACTTACCCATGATGTTATTATTCCGAGTCTAGATTCTGGATTAATTGTAATTGCAGATCGATTTAAGGATTCAACTTTGGCTTACCAAGGCGGCGGAAGGGGATTGGACATTAACTATTTGGTGCAGCTGAATGACTTTGCCACTTTTGAAATTGATCCTGATATTACCTTTTTTATAGATGTAACTGCAAATGAAGGACATAAACGTCGAAATTCAAATCATCCTGATAGAATAGAAGGTGCCGGAAAAATATTCCAGGAAAAAGTCCGGGAACAATATCTTAAATTGGCACATATTTACTCTGATCGATTCATTGTTTTAGATGGGCTAAAGACACCGGAAGAAATTCATCAAATAATTTGGCTTGAGATAAAAAAAATACAAGAAAAATGATAAAAAGAAAAAGAAATATTAAAATTTTAGTCCTGTTGTCAGTCTCCTTAGCTTTTTTGGGTGCTGAAAAAAAAGACATTTACAAACAAGTCCGCAAAAATCAATCCTTGATCAATGATGTGTATCGTCATTTGGTCACAAACTACGTAGATGATATTGATCTGGACGCATTTACGAAAATGAGCATCAACAATATGCTCCTTGATCTTGACCCTTACACCGTTTACATGGAGAATGAAGAGAGAAGTGGTATTGAAATGCTTACCAAGGGGAAATATGGTGGTGTCGGGATTCAAATTGGTCGTAGAGAAAAGATATTAACCGTTATTTCACCCATGGAAAATTCACCTGCTAAACGTGCAGGAATTATTAGTGGAGACAAGATTATAAAAATTGATGACCAGAACACAGAAGGTCTTTCTATGGATGATGCAGCAAAACTGATTCGTGGAAAAAAGGGATCCCAGGTGGTTTTGAGTGTGCAACGATTTAGAGAAGCAGATCTGATTGAATTTTCATTAACTCGGGAAGATATTAAGATTAAAGATATTTCCTATTCCGGTATGTTAGATAACCAGACAGGTTACATACGATTAACACGATTTTCTCGAAATTCGGATAAGGAAATGAAAAAAGCATTGCAGGAATTACTGGAAAATAATATGACTGGATTGGTATTAGATCTTAGAGATAATCCAGGCGGCTTGTTGAATGCGGCTGTGAATATTCTTGATCTATTCATTGACAAAGGTGAGAAGCTTGTTTGGACAGAGGGGAAGACCCAAAAATCGAAACGGAAATATGAAAGTAAAACTGATCCACTTGTACCAAGTGATTTGAATATTACTGTACTAGTGAATCAAGGGAGTGCCTCAGCCAGTGAAATTGTTGCAGGAACTCTTCAGGATCTTGATCGTGCTGTGGTTGTGGGTAGGTCCACTTTTGGTAAAGGATTGGTCCAAACTGTTTTTAATATTGATAAAAATCGTGCATTAAAGATCACTACAGCAAAATATTATATACCTAGTGGACGCCTTATTCAAAAACCGGGATATTTACCAGATGATATTTTAGCAGATACTACAAAACAAGACAGTATTTTCTATACTAAAAGTGGTCGTGAAGTTTCCGGTGCTGGTGGAATCACTCCAGATCATAAAGTAGAACTATCATTAGGTTCTCCTATTTTATCTGCTAGTTGGCGACAGGGATTATTTTTTAATTATGTTCAGAAACATAAAATAGATTATAATTCATTTGAAGAAGTTGAAGCAGACACAACTATCATGTCACAATATGAAGAATATATTTATGCCAGTGATCTGGATATTTTTATGAAAGGTGAATCAAATTATCTAGATATGAAAGATATGCTGTGGGAATTAGACTCTACTGATATTCAAATCCAGGGAGCAATAGAAATTATGGATTCCTATTTTGAACAAAAATCTCTCAC
>CAWVTW010000116.1:0-4235 GCA_963933175.1 uncultured bacterium | reverse complement strand
TGGGCATAACGCAAACACGTGTAAATCCACCAGCCATGGCAGAATGTGATCCTGTCATGAGTGTTTCTTTATCTTCTCTTCCCGGTTCACGAAAATGAACATGAATATCGCAAAATCCGTGTGTAATTACTTTTCCGCTGCAATCGATTGTGAGTGAATCTTTCGGTGCATCTACCTTTCCAACACCTGCTATCTTTCCGTCCTTCAACCATATATCGCCAAAAATAGTTTTCCCATGAAATGGATCAATTATCGTTCCATTCATCAGGATAAGGTTTTTGGCCATCTTTTCAATTTTCATGATTCATCCTTCCTCACTAGATTTTCCGCCGCAAAGCAGATAAAGGATCGCCATTCGTGACGCGACTCCGTTTAATACTTGATCTAAAATGATGGCCTGATCTCCGTCAGCGACTGCCCCATCAATTTCAACACCACGATTCATGGGCCCCGGGTGCATGATAACAATCTCTTTTTTATGTGACTCTAGCCTTTCCTGTGTAATCCCAAACATAGCTCGATACTCCCGGTTAGATGGGACAAGTCCCAATCCCATTCTTTCTCTCTGGATCCGGAGTACATTGAGTGCATCCGCCCATTCAATCACTTCGTCTACATTATAATTAATATTTACCCCCAAATCCTTTATAAAGGGGGGTATAAGGTTTGGCGGACCGCACAACGTGACTTCAGCCCCCATTATGAGGAATCCATAAATATTACTCAGTGCCACACGACTATGGGAGATATCACCTATAATTCCAACTTTGAGCCCTTTTAGTTTTCCGAATTTTTCATGAAGACTCATCATATCAAGGATGGCTTGTGTCGGATGTTCGTGGGTCCCATCTCCCGCATTGATAATGACTGCATCAATAAATTCTGTTAAGTGTTTTGGTGCACCCGGAGTTGGATGTCGCATGACCACAGCATCAATTTTCATTGCTTCAATATTTTGTGCTGTATCTTTAAAACTCTCTCCCTTCTGCAAACTACTGGAAGATGCAGAAAAATTCACCGTATCCGCACTTAATCGTTTTTGAGCTAATTCAAAACTAATTCGTGTTCGAGTGGAATTTTCAAAAAACAGGTTTACAATTGTTACACCTTGAAGCGACGGCACTTTTTTAATTGGTCGATCCAGAACTTCACGGAATTTGAATCCAGTATCAATAATGGTTTGAATATCTTCGCTGGGATATCCTTCCAGTCCGAGTAAATGTCTTTGCTTCAGCATTATCCCGCACTCCTTATCAAGTAAACACTGTCTACCTCATCCGTTTCAGTTAAAGTCACATTTACGTGTTCCCCTTCATGAGTTGGGATGTTTTTGCCAACATAATCTGCCTTGATTGGCAATTCACGGTGTCCCCTGTCAACCAGCACTGCCAATTGAACTTTGGCAGCACGTCCAAAAGAATTCAATTCATCCATTGCAGCTCGTATCGTTCTGCCGGTATAAAGCACATCATCGACTAAAATGACGGTTTTTCCATCTAATGAAAAAGGGATATCGGTCCCTTTTACTTGAGGAATCACCAATCGCTCTCTATAATCATCTCTATGAAATGTGATATCTAACGATCCCTTGTTTAACAAAACACCGCTTATGTCACAAATCTTATTTTGAATTCGTGTAGCCAGTGGAACGCCACGGTTATGAATCCCAATTAATACAATATCTTGGGAGTTCAAGTTTTTCTCAAGGATTTCATAACTCAAACGGGTGATTGAACGACCGATTGAATCTGAATCCATTAAAATTTTGTTACTCATTCAATCTCCATTTTTTCCAAAAAAAAACCTCCGGACAGAGGTTTTTAATAACTCGCGCGGAGGTCTTACCCTGCCCTTATCGGCCTCTCTGAACCAATTTAAAGGGTTGTATAGCCCGTAAATTTACAATAGTGAGTGATGATTGAGAACATTTAAATCAATTACAAATTATCAGTCTTTTGATGGATAAAACTTAGTCAGAGCAAATTAATCTAAACCTATCAAGCCTGTATTAATTTTTAGAAATTAGATCAAAAATAACATCGGGAGTTGTCTCCTGGCTCAGATGATCCATTTCAACAATTAAATCAATTTTCTCTTTTTTAAACCATTGGACCTGTCGTCGTGCGAATTGGCGAGTACGGATGACAATATCATCTCTCATTTCATCATAAGTCATTTGATTGTTTAAATAAGTCTGTATCTGCCGATACCCAATAGAATTCAACGCAGGATATATCTTTTTGGACTCAGATTGTTTTATTAATAATTCTTGTACCTCTTCTACCCATCCATTTTCCAACATTTCATCAGTTCTCTGTTCAATCCGTTGGATAATTATTTTTCTATCCCAATTCAATAAAATGGTAAAAAGATTCATTGTTTCAACCGGATGTTTCTTTTGATCTTTAAAATGCTCCGTCGGCGTCTTCCCTGTTGTCTCATAGATCTCTAAAGCACGCATGAGTCGTTTCTTGTTGTTTATATGAACAATTTCTGCATATTCAGGGTCAATGGATCTCAGCAAATCCAAGAGTGCTACAGGGTCATCTTCGTAAGCCTGGTCTAAACGACCACGGGTTGGTAAATCCGAAACACTACCTTCAAAGATTCCTGTTTTCAATGCACGGTAGTAAAGCCCGGCGCCACCACAAATAATAGGTATTTTACCAAAGCCACGAATCTCAACAACCTTCTCTTTCACCATTTTTGCATATTCACCAGATGAGATCGGTTTAGCTGGATTCCTGAACCCAAATAAATGATGGGGAATTCCGTCCATCTCATCATCTGTCGGTTGCGCGGTACCAATGGGGATTCCTTCGTAGATCTGCCGGGAATCCAAGCCTATGATTTCACCGTTGGTACGCTTTGCTAACTCAATGGTTAAGGATGTTTTCCCACTGGCTGTGGGACCAATAATAGTGAGGATTAACTGTTTTACCATTACGATTGTGTGATCTAAATTTATGAATCCATGACCAAAGATAGTCGTGGTACTTTAATCCATCAAAGATCCATTCTTATAAAATGGAGGTTTAACCACAACTGCTGATTTCATCCTACCACGAATATCAACAAGCAATTCTGTCCCAGATTTATCGAATGGCCTATTTACATACCCGATACCAATCCCAGTTTCAAGAGATGGACTCATGGTACCACTGGTTATAATTCCCACACTTTCATCATTCATCAAGATGGGGCAACCTTGACGAGGGATTGCTCGTTCTGTCATTTCGAGACAAACCAATCGACGTGTTACATTGGCTTTTGCTTCCAGTAAGGCCTTTTTACCCATGAAGTCAGTTTTTCCTAATCTGGTGATCCACCCCAATCCTGCTTCAATGGGATTCGTTGTATCATCAATATCATTTCCATACAATGCAAGCTTCATTTCCATTCTAAGTGTGTCCCGACAACCCAATCCAGCAGGTTCCAATCCTTTATCTTGCCCTGCTTTCATGATAGCATCCCAAATTTCACCAATATCATCCGAATTTGCATATATTTCAAATCCAAGTTCACCAGTATATCCGGTCCGAGAAATAATGGCTTTCTTTCCATTCAAACGACCTTCTACAAAATGGTAAAATTGGATATTGGTTAAGTTGGAATCTGTCAATGTTTGAAGAATGTTCCGAGATCTAGGACCTTGTATTGCAACGAGACCAATATCATCACTCATATTTTCAATTCTTATATCTCCCTTAGCATGCGAGTTCAGCCAATCTAGATCTTTTTCATTATTAGCAGCATTAACTACCAGCATGAATTCATTTTTCTTTTTATAAACTAGAATGTCATCAATAATTCCACCATTTGCATAACACATAGCAGAATATTGCGCCTGTCCAACTGAAAGAGAAGCCACATCATTCACAGTTACTTTTTGGAGGAATGATTCAGCATCAGAACCGGAAATAATGAATTCTCCCATATGGCTCACATCAAATAATCCCGCCTTTGATCGAACACCCAAATGTTCCAGGTTAATGCCTGAATAATGTGTTGGAAGCAAATAGCCACCAAAACTAACCATATTCCCACCCAGTTCAATGTGTCGATCAAATAACGGTGTATTTTTATCCTGCATGATTATCTTTCAATCCAAAATTTAGTTTTAAGTATTTTGCCAAGTAACTCCGAAGACACAAGGCGAAAAAATAAGTATTCTTCGTGCCTGTTACTTTTGTGGCAATTGCTTAAGACATGAGTTGTTTGAGTGCTTTTTTAAT
>CAWVTW010000115.1:0-4263 GCA_963933175.1 uncultured bacterium | reverse complement strand
GGTTCAAGATAACAGGGTCTGGCCGAATTAAACGAAACAAAGCAAACCATAGACACATGCTCATTCGCAGATCGAATAAGGCTAAACGGAATATGAGAAAGACAGGTACACTCTCACCCGGCGATGCTAAACTCGTGAAAGCAATGTTGGGCGTCTAATAACTGGAGACGATAAAAAATGCCTAGAGCAAATAGTTCCGTTCCACGACATCGTCGTCATCGGAAAATCGTCAAGCAGGCCAAAGGCTACTATGGTGCCCGGAGCCGCAATTTCAAATCTGCAAAAGATGCAGTGGTCAGAGCAGGGCTTTATGCCTATCGCGATAGACGTCAGCGCAAACGTATGTTTCGCAGACTGTGGATCACTCGTATCAATGCAGCTTGCAGGCTCAATGGTACTATATACTCAGCTTTTATAAAAGGTCTGAAGACCAAAGGTATTGACTTGGATCGTAAAATTCTGGCCGACATGGCGGTGAATGATCCGCAAGCCTTTACTGATTTGATAGCTTCAGTCTAACTGAAATGTCAATGATGGAACAACTCGAATCGGTCAGGAGACAGTTCCTGACCGATCTCGAATCTTTTCCAGAAAATCCCAAAGACATAGATGAACTCCGTTCTAAATATTTAGGGCGAAAGGGTCAAGTTGCGGCATTATTCGCTCTTATGGGGCAAGCTACGCCGGAAGAACGCCCAACACTGGGTAAAGATCTCAATATTTTAAAAGAAGATCTCAGCAATCAATTCGAAGAAAAAGTAGAATCCATAGCTGCAACTCAGCAAAGTGCAGAAGATGAGTCCATTGATCTCTCTCTGCCAGGAAAGATACCAAGGATTGGTTCTATCCATATTCTGGAGCAAACGCTCTCAGAGATTAAAGATATATTCAAATCTATAGGTTTCCACGTGGCATACGGCCCAGAAGTGGAAGACGAATTTCATAATTTTTCTGCTCTGAATATTCCAGAGCATCACCCTGCAAGAGATATGCAGGATACTTTTTTTATTGATCCAACAACTGTTTTAAGAACACATACATCGAATGGACAAATCCATTTGATGGAAAACGAGGATCCTCCCATTCGATACATTGTACCGGGGCGCGTTTATCGAAATGAAGCTATCGGATACAAGAGCTATTGCCTATTTCATCAGGTGGAAGGAATCTATATCAATGAGAACGTTTCATTTGGGCAGTTGAAAGGGTGTCTTGAGTTTTTTGTTAGACAGATGTTTGGACCGAATAAAAAAATGCGATTCCGCCCGTCTTATTTCCCTTTTACTGAACCCAGCGCCGAAGTGGATATGTGGGATGACGAGAAACAACAATGGATGGAAATTCTAGGATGTGGCATGGTTGATCCTGCTGTTTTGGATAATGTGGGTTATGATAGTAAAAAATGGCATGGATATGCATTTGGTATGGGCGTGGAACGGATTGCCATGTTGAAACACAAAATTAATGATATACGCTTATTTTATAACGGTGATGTCCGCTTCCTGGAACAATTCTCATGATTGTTTCCATTGATTGGTTAAAACAATTCGTTGATGTTACGGAAACACCGGATGAGTTGGCTGAACTTCTCTCTAAAACCGGTCTTGAAGCGGAAGTTGTAGGTGTCCCGAGCGATCTCCCTGGGGTAATTATTGCTCATGTTGACACAGCCGAAAAACATCCAGATGCTGATAAACTAAAACTTTGTACTGTCAATGACGGCAAAGAAATCCATCAAGTTGTTTGCGGGGCTCCAAATGTAGAAGCTGGACAAAATATCGCTTTTGCAACTATTGGCACAATTTTACCAGGTAATTTTAAAATTAAAAAAGTTAAGATTAGAGGACAGGAGTCGTCAGGAATGATCTGTTCTGAAAGAGAATTGCAGATTACCGATGAGCATGAAGGTATTATGGTTTTGCCAGATGATCTGAATCCCGGTGATGATTTCATGACAGCCTATGGACATAAATATTTATCTCTAGAATTAGATATTACCCCAAACCGACCGGACGCATTTTCTCATCAAGGTGTGGCACGAGACATTGCTGCTGCAACTAATCGTGAATTCAAAGCACTTGCTATTGAATCAGTCCAAGCTAAAGGCAACGAATCTTTATCCATATCCATGGAAAATCCAGATGATTGCCCACGATATATCGCAGGAATTGTTAAAAATGTAAAGGTGGGTTCCAGTCCAGAATGGATGGTTGAAAAACTCAAGGCGGCTGGACAAAGAAGTATTAATAATTTGGTGGATATTTCAAATTATGTTTTACTCGAAATGGGGCACCCAACCCACATTTTTGACTATGATAAACTCAATCAAAAAGAGATTTTAGTACGTCGAGCAAAAAAAGGTGAAAAACTCACTACTTTAGATGAAGTAGAGCATGAACTAAGTGAAACAAACTTACTTATTACCGATGGTAAAATACCAATTGCCCTGGCGGGCGTCATGGGTGGACTCGGTACAGCAGTTTCAGATGAAACAACAACTGTCTTAGTAGAAAGTGCTTATTTTGATCCTGTAACAACTAGGAAGAATGCAAAAAGCGTACAAATGAGTACCGATGCATCCAAGCGATTTGAACGTGGCGCAGATCCTGATGGTGCAGTTAGTGGGTTCTGTCGTGTCGTTTCTCTTTTACAGGAATTAGCTGGTGGTGAATTGGTCTCTGATATGGTGGATGAATATCCTAAAAAGATCACAGTAACCGAAATTAGTTTGAGACGATCTGAATTAGATCTGATCATGGGCATTGCAGTTGATTCTGCAGATATTAATCGTATTTTAGAAGCGCTTGGTTTTGAGTCTACACATACGGGAAATAATTGGACATGCACACCACCATCTTATCGACCAGATGTAGAAAGAGAAATAGATATCATCGAAGAGATTGCCCGCATGATAGGTTTTGATGCAATTCCTTCTGATGAAAATATTTATGGTGAATTTCGTTATGAACAGCCTGATCCAGAATCTAAGATTGAACCAATTCGATCTACTCTAGCCGGCTTTGGATTTCACCAGGTTTATTCTAATTCCTTACAGAATGAAGAGATATCGGGATTATCCGGAAAAACATCGGTAAAAATGATGAACCCATTGAACAGGGAAATGGCTTATCTCCGGACAACTTTATTGCCTGGCCTCATGAAAGCGGCTGACTTTAATATAAAAAATGGATCACCCAGTATCAGGCTTTTTGAATGTGCCAATGTACATGAACAAACATCAGATGGAATTGAAGGAATACATGAATATCGGCATTTAGCTGGCATTATTTTAGGGGAAGAAGAACCAGCGTCTATTCATAGCGATGCATCCGAAGAAGATCTTTTTACTTTGAAAGGTTATATATCTGGTTTATTTAGCGGTAAGTACCGGATGCGGATTGAATTGAAAAGGGAAGATCATCCCGGATTTGATTATGCACAAACGATATTAATTAACCGACAAAATGTTGGTGCTATGGGAAGATTGTCGTCTGACTGGATTCAAAAAATGGATTTAGATATAGAGAATGTTTGTGGATTTGAGATCAACCTTGAACCCATCTTGAAAATGATAAGCGGCAAAAAGCAATTTAAGCCCATTACTACGTTTCCAAAAATTCAACGGGATATCAATCTGGTGATGAAAGAAACTCAAATAGTGGGTCCAATAACAGACATGATGTTGAAAAAAGGTAGAAATCTCATTATCAATGCAAATCCTATAAATATCTTTAATGATGAAGTTGCATTGGGAAAGAGAATGAAAAGTGTCACCTTTTCTATTGAATTCCAGCACCATTCTAAAACACTTGAAGATAAAGATGTAACTCCTGTTATTAACGAAATTATCCGTGTTGCTGAAAAGGAGTTTCTTGCTAAATTAAGGACATGAAAAATATAGAGTTACTGAACAATCTTGAAATAAAGGTTCGAGATTTGGTCTCTTCCTTAAAACGAGAAAGAGAAAAAAATGTTGATTCTGAAAAAGCAGTTCATGAATCTATGAAACTTTCCCAGATTGAAGAAAGAGTACGAAACCTGATCAACCTAGTGGATCAATTGGAGCAACAATAAATATGAGCGATGAAAGTAACCAGGTTTCCATTTCTATTTTTGGACAGGATTATTCTGTAAAGGCTCCCGCAGATCCGGAATATATTAAAAAGATCGGCGAATACTTAGATGGCAAAATGAGAGAAGTTCAGGCTGGATTTACAACAACTCAGTCTTCTACACGTATAGCTATTTTGGCGGCCATGAATA
>CAWVTW010000114.1:0-4320 GCA_963933175.1 uncultured bacterium | reverse complement strand
TATGAACCGTATTTTAATATCAATATTTTTGTTAATCTTTCTTATTAATTGTGGCAGTAGTAATTCCGACACCAGTTGCACTGAATGTGGCGGTGGATTATTAGATGGTTACCTTTATAAAGAAGTCACGTTCACTGATATCGCAGGGCTTGCAGAAATTGCTGTTGCTGTTGATGTTGGTAAATGCATTCGATTTAAAATGGATGGAACGGATTTTTCCGAAGCAGCACTTGTAGATGATTGCTGTTGCGTTGAATACCAATAAGTGATTTTAAATACTTTTTCAACATCTGACTCACCCCGAAAAGTCGTCATTGCTATCCATGGATGGACTGGAGATGTCTCATCCATGGAACCAGTGGCTAAATCTTTACGGTTACCTGATACGAAATGGGTATTCCCCCAAGCGCCTTATAAATCAGATAAAAGCGGATATACCTGGTTTGATGGAAATGATGAAACTGGTTGGAAATATAAAGACTCCTTTAAAATTATTAATTCTTTAATTCAGGATTTGGTTGATCAAGGATTTAAGTATGATGAGATCTTTCTATTAGGATTTTCACAAGGTGCCTGTCTCGCCATGGAATGGATGATTAGGCAACCTTTTTCCATTGGTGGCGTAATTCCCATTGCTGGATTTATTAAGTATAAAGATCGTTTTAAAATAGATGCTACCCTTGAAAGTAAGGGAACACAAATTTTATTAATTCATGGTGATAAGGATGAGATCATTCATCCTGAAGAGAGTGAAAAAGCATTAAAATTATTTCAAAGTTTGGGCTATAATGTTAATCTTCATATTTTATCTACGGGGCACAAGATTCCGCTTAGTGCCAACAACCTGATCCAACGATTTATTTTGGCAATTTAACTTTTCCATCTTTACATGGTCATGTATTAAGAATATGAATAAATTTTTACTAAATGTCCAATAGACTACTTTCCAGGAGAGATTTTTTTAAAGGAGGGAAAACTTCCCGCCCAGAGCTCAAGCGGCTTAATCCAAATTGGCCCACAAAGCGAGTCGCTAAACTCATTCGGAATAATTTAAAGAAAAACTCTCCTATTTATCACCCACCAAAGGTGGATGAATTACCACCCGTCCTTCCAGTAACCCATAGTACGGAATCATTGCAGGTTGTTGATTGGGACATGGGCGCTGCCAGGCATCTATTATCCAGAACTATGTTTGGTCCTAAATACCCTGAAATAAAAGAAGCTAGTGAAAATCCCCTAGAGATTAAGTTAAGTTCGATTCTATCTACGGTGAGCCTACCAGACCCACCTGGGGAATGGGTAAATGAACCGGCCCCTCAATGGGATGCTCTCACGGGAGAAGAGATCCAAGAACTTATAGGTCAATATAGGGAATGGATGTGGGATCTTCGCTATTGGTGGATGAAGGGAATGATGCAGAACCCCATTAACATCCAAGAAATGATAACGCTTTTCTGGCATAATTATTTTGCCACAGCCCAGTCAAAGGTTTTTTACCCACAAGCCATGTATCAGCAAAATTCAATCTTCAGGGAATATGGATTAGGGAATTTTAAAGAATTACTGCGACAGGTCACCTTTGGACCAGCCATGATGATTTGGTTGGATATTCATCAGAGCAAAGATGTAGAGCCTAACGAAAATTTTCCCCGAGAATTACTTGAACTTTTTACCATGGGCGTGGATAATTATACTCAAAATGATATTGTTGAAGCTGCCCGTGCGTTTACAGGCTACAGAACGGATGGTGTTGAAACAAATTATAGTTTTGAGGAAGCTGCTGGCTCAGGATGGTGGTGGGACGAATGGCACGATTTTGATTCAAAAACTTTTTTGGGCCAGACCGGGCATTGGAATGGCGATGATATAATTAATATCATCATGGAGCAAGATGCCACCGCTGTTCATATTTGTACACGACTTTATAAATGGTTCGTTTACCAAAATGTAGATGAAACAGTTGTGAATGAGATGGCGAATATTCTTAGAAATAACGATTATAATATTGCAACTGTCCTTTATTTTCTTTTTTCAACAGAACACTTTTATGATGAAAATTTCCGTGGAGCGGATATCCAGAATCCACTCACTTTAATGCAGGGACTTATTCGAAAATGCGGAATGGAAGAATTCGATTTTTCAATTGTTTCTTTTATTCATTCACAGGAATTTCTTGGAATGTTACCCCTTGAACCACCTGATGTGAGTGGGTGGCCCGGATACCGTTCTTGGATCAATTCAATCACTCTTCCTGTAAGGAAAGTCCAGGCATCTTCTGTCATTACCGGGCAAAGCCCTTGGGGGAATTTTGATGTAACTACGAATGTTCGTGCTTTGGCTCAATCCATGTATGATCAAAATGAAGAAGGGTATGCCTCCGAGCAAATTGTGAGAAAATTAGGTTTTCTTTTCTTCGGGAATCCTCTTTCTGAAAATCTCGAAGAACGAATGTTATCCGTTCTTTTAGATGGCGCTGAACCCTACGATTGGGCCATCAATGCACCTCTCAATAATCCACAGTGGGACCGTATGCGAGATCTCATGGTCTATATTATGCGCGTACCGGAGTTTCAGTTATCATGAAGCGGCGAGATTTCATTAAATCCGCTTTTGCTCTGTCTGCATTCGGCACACAGATCCCCGTTATGGCTTTAGGACGGAAAAATCAATTTGGGCGAATTGTACAATGGGATACAGATCGTATTATTGTCCTTATTAAACTAAATGGCGGTAACGATGGATTAAATACCATCATTCCTACCCAGGATGATATTTATTATAATGCGCGGCCGTCTCTTGCCATTTCACCCAACGATGCCTTGACGATCGATGAACAAAATGGATTTCATCCAAACCTTTCTGCATTCCAATCATTGTATCAAAATGGAAACATGAGCCTGATCCATGGCATTGGTTACCCACAACCTAATCTTTCACATTTTCGTTCTTCTGATATATGGGTTACTGGGTCTGATGCAGATCAATATTTACAAACGGGTTGGATCGGGCGGCTATTAGAACAGGAATATCCTGATTTTCCATCTAATGCACCGGAGCATCCACTGGCAATCCAATTTAACAGTGCAAATCTATTAGAATTCAAGACAACAGGGTCAAATACAGGTATGATGGTTTTTGATCCAGAAACAATGTATAATCTTATTAATGGCAATTACGTTGCAGGACAGGATGACCCTGCTCCCGATACATATGGTGGCATAGAATTAGATTTTGTCCGGGAAGTGGATCTGCTTTCCTTTGAATATGCCGAAGTAATCAATGAAACAGCTGGGCAGGGATCCAATTCGGTAGAATATCCAGAAACTAACCTTGGATACCAAATGGCACTGACAGCTCAAATGATCTCCGGGGGATTGGGAACACCCATTTACCGAATTTATCAGTCAGGTTATGACACCCACGCAAACCAGAATAATGATCATTCTAATTTATTATTGGATCTGAATAATGCGGTTCTTGCTTTTATGGAAGACCTGTCAAGCCAAGGGTTATTGGATCGGGTTATGGTTTTGACCACAAGTGAGTTTGGACGACGATATTTTGAGAATGGGTCAACTGGAACTGATCATGGAAGTAGCGCTCCGTGTATGGTATTTGGAAATTCTGTTGTTCCGGACATATTTGGCGAACAACCATCTTTATCCAACTTGGATCAACATAACAACCTATTAATCCAGCATGATTTCCGTCAATTATATTCATCTGTCATTACGGATTGGCTCGGATTAGATCAGGAGATCGCGACTAATGTCTTCGGACAGGAATTCGAATCCATCCCCTTTGTCCAATCACCTCTATCTGTAAATAATTCTCCTGTCCCTGCCAAGTTTAAAGTACACGCCGCCTATCCAAATCCATTCAACCCGACTACAATGATCTCCTTCACATTACCCGGTATAAGCAATGTATCTGTGCGGTTATTTAATTTGAAAGGACGGGAAATTCAAAATTATAATCTAGGTAGAAAAAAACCAGGTAAACACTTTTTTAGACTAGATGGAAGAAATCTGTCTTCAGGGAATTATATCTTAAAGGTTGAAGCGGCTGGATCCGTATTAAATCAAAAGATTACATTATTGAAATAATTGCACATCCACCTGCCACGTGGATGGATCGTATTCCTTCACTACACTCTTTTTCATTATTTTTTTTCGTCGGGTTTAAAATCCATAGAAACAGAATTAATGCAATACCGTAGTCCAGTTGGATCTGGACCATCGTTAAATACATGTCCTAAATGGCCATCGCATTTACTGCAGGTGATCTCGATCCGTTTCATGCCATAATTGTTATCTTCTG
>CAWVTW010000113.1:0-4397 GCA_963933175.1 uncultured bacterium | reverse complement strand
CCTCCAAGATAAAATTTTTCATAACTATAATCCGTATTGTTTGAATCCCAGCCCCATAACCGGCCAAGTTTAATACGGGTCGCAAAAACTGATTTTTTGCCAATTGGTATATAGGATTGAATTGCAAGATCTACTTTAAGGTAATCCCGATTACCCCCTAAGACATACCCTGCTGATTTGAATAATCCGGATAACAAATATCCTTTTCGAGTAAAAAGAGGATCATCTTTTTTATCAATATTAATCTTTAACGCAAAGGACCTTTGCTCAATATTCTTATTTGTTGCTGATTGGTCATTAAAAGATTCCCATACTGATTTAGTTTCAAAATAGGAGCGTTTGTCAAATCGGATAAGTTGTGAAAGATTGAGGCCAAATCGTTCTATCGTTTCAATCTTGTCTTTGTATTCAATGAATGTTTCATAAAATCCAGTGAGCTTCGATGGGAAACGTATTCCCATAAACCAACTACTGGCAAAACTCACATCATATCTGAGACGGGGAAGTACAAATTGTTCTTCCATCGGCACACCGGCTAATAGTTTCGTGGAAAATTGAGTTGGTGTGTTAAAAAAGGATCGATTCCGCCATTCTACTGTTCCACTTATGGCGGGTAAAGGTTCGGCACCTTCAGCAAATTGAATAGGGTCATATCCACCATCTGAAATCCATTCCCGTTGTTTATATCGGCGGAATTCTATAACCATATTCACCAAAGAATCTGTATCTGCAACTTTAATAGGAATCATATTTACCATAGAAAATATGCCCATTTCACGAAGTCGCCGTGTTGTATTATCCATGGTATTTTTTGAATAAATACTTCCAGGTTTATAAGCCAACTCTCGCCAAACTAATGCACTATCTATTCCTCCTAGTTTCTCTAAATATGTATTATTGATACTGACATCCTTGCCCTCAGAGATTTGGATAGTTACTTTTACCGAATCAGTAATCTCATCCAGAACATTGATAGTAAAAAATAATTTCCCAATTTGATGATACTCATTTTCAACAGCGTATAAATTATCATTAATGAAAACTGGGTTGTATGGTTTTCTCTTGTCTAGACCCAGCAGTTTTATTATTTTTTTCTCCGAAATTGAATGATTGCCAGTAATAGAAATTTTGCTAATGAAATACTGTTTCCCCTCGTCTATTTTATAAACGATATGAGCAAAATTGTTTTCAATGGAATAAGATTCTTCCAATTTGACATCCAGGAAACCCTTAGAATGGTAAAAACTTTTTAAAGTCAGCGCATCGAGTTTTAAAAGACGAGAATCAAATTCAGGTTGGCGGACAAACCAATTAGGTGGACGTTGACGAATGATATACATTACTTCATTCATGGAAACGTGCTCATTTCCTATCAAATTGACTGTTTTGATTATAATATCATCGGATTGCGAGCGCACAGCACCCGTCCATGCCAGAAGGCATAAAAAAATAGTGTTTAATGATTTCACGTATTACTTAATAAGCGTATCGGTAACGATATTTAAGGTTTAAATTTCCATACTCATCTATATTCCCTACCACAGAAAAATGTCGGTTTAATTTATACTCTACACCAATCTGTGATTGGTTCGGATTTGTTAATGAAAAGGACCTTTTATACGATAAATTTAAGAAAGTTTTATCACCTATTTGTCTTTTTGCTGTGACTTCAAAATCTTCATCAGCACCTTGAAGTAATCCGGCAGCACCCGATATAGCAATATCATCCACCAACCCCAATTTACCAAATTCAGAATCTTTCAAGTTTTTTTCAAATTGGTGCTCTAATAATGATCCAAGAACGGATACAGTTTGATTCCCGAAACCCGTTGATGTTAATTCCTGATCTTCAAATCGTTTTCCCCAAGTCAATAATTCTAAAATATCACTTTCAGAAAATCCACTGGCGGATTCCAACATTATATCTAAATCATCTATCCCACCATTGATACGGAGATTTATCCGTTCATCATCAATCATTGTGAAGGCATTTACATCAAATAATGGGTTGAATCCTTTGTTGTCAAAACTCACATATCCCTGAAGGCCTTTGAAATTATCCTTGTAAGAGAAAACACTCCCATCTTCTACAAAGATTTCACCACCAAAATCCATTTCCTGATGTCCAATTTGGGATACACTCATTTCACCGGTCACCACTGCATCGATTTGGGAATTCTGGAATAATGCCGTTCCCCGGATAGGAATGTTGAGTTGATAGGACATGACAGTACCAGTCTCTTGAGGGAGAGCTGTACCCATTTCTTCTGTAGTGAATTCATAAAAAATATTTGCATCCAAAGATTCAATTGTACCGGCGATTGTGATTGTATCCCGCCCGGAAATAGTTACATCCACATTACTTTGTCCTGTGATATCCAAGTAAAGTGCCTTAAAAGATGCTTCTTCCCCTTTTAGGTGCAAATCGTAACCGGGATTAAAAAATTGGGTAAAATCTATAGAGCCTGACAAAGTTGTATTCTGCTTTTTTGGTTTTGGGTATTTTCCATTTGAATGATAAAGTGTTGTTACCAGATCTTGTATTACTAATTGATTATGGTTCATAAAGACTTCACCTTCAATCGATGTTGCCGGATCAGCGGTCAAGAGGGTATAGATTTTTCCATTTTTCACTTTAATATGACCGCTTCGTTGAATCGATTCTGTGGGGCCAGTTAAGGATAAAGATATGTCCATGTCTCCACGCACTGAATCCAAATCCGCGATATATGGCGTTAGAAATGGCAGTGATCCCAATTGCGCCAATGCATGAAAATCCAATGAATCTCCTGGGAAAAACCGGCCAATACTGGGTGAATTGATATTAAAATCAAAAGGAACTGACCCCTGAGCGGTTATTTTTCCATCAGGATGGGTGGCTTCAACTTTTTTCACAAAAAGTCTGCGACCATCATATGACCCATTTCCGAATACATGACCTAATTCAATACTATCAAATAATCCATTTTGAACATCAAAATCATAAGTGAATTGAGTATTGGCAGGGATACCTTTTAAATGAAAAGAACCCGATAATTCACCACCCAGCGTAAAAAATTTTGGAATAAATTTGTGGATAAATTGTAGGGAGAGATTAGAGAAAGTTGATCTCAAAGAAATGGGTGTTTTCCCCACACGGTTTTTACCCAAGGGTAGAATCCCATTGGCTTGAAGTCCCATGGATTCACCCCGTGTCATTGAAATATCATCCATATGAAGCATGCCTTTATTAAATAAGAACGAAAGAGTCATTTCATCAAAGGGTTCATCCATATATCGTCCATTTTTCAATGATAAGTCCGCATCAATATCCAATGCATCTTTTACCCATTGTAACCAAACCTCACCAAATATTATTCCGGATACTTGGAAGCGCTTATCTTTAAAGAATTGTGTCAAGATCTCCGCGTCAAAATTAGACATTTTGAAACGTCCTTCCGGTTTGTCACCTCCGGTAATGACTCCTTCCATCATGCCGTCATTAATATGCAATTCAAACGAGTCTACTATCAAGATCGAGTCTTGGAATGAAAAAGTAATGGGACGGGCATTCACAAAAAAATGGTTGTGATACAACGCTTGTAATCGGTTGATTGAATACTGTTTAATTCCATCATATTTGCCGGACGCTTGGAAATAATCTTCCCCTGATTTAAAATGGCAATTTTCAACATCTACTTCACTATTTCGAAGAGTCGCATAGGCTGTCCCATTTTCAAAGAATCTATCTCTCCATGATCCCGCACCTGCTTTCATATCAACAAATCCGGATGTCAAAGAGTCTGAAATAGACATTTGAGAATTTAATTCAAGTGATTTCAATTCAAAATCATCGAATTTTATATCATCACAAATCAATTCTGCATTGGCGGATGGCGAATAAAAATCACCTTGAACCTTGAGACTACCTGTTGCACGGCCCGACATAAAATTACCTGGTAGAAATTGATTCACTAATCCAATCTCAGCCTGTTCCAATTCAGCCATAATATCGATAGTTTTATCCTTAAAATTGCCTTCCCCATTGACGGTAAGATAACTGTCCCCCACCATAACCATTACAGGATCTACAGTTGTAATTATACTGTCTTGGTAAGATACTTGCCCATGAATGGATATTTCACCCTTATCATATAATTTGGATTCTATTATTTCCAGTATCAAATCAATTTGATCCAAAGAACCGGATTTTGTTATTCCAGCGTCAATTATAGCTAATCCTGATAATTGAGTTGGAGCCTGATTAATCATCCATCGACTCAGATCCAATTTCATGAGATTGAGAGTACAACTTACTTCTTCACCCGCTAGCCAAATACCATTCATGTTTAGTTGGGACATCTCTCCCGCTAATTGAAGTTTCTTTATAACCCACGCTTGTTTTTGTCTTCTTATTA
>CAWVTW010000112.1:0-4448 GCA_963933175.1 uncultured bacterium | reverse complement strand
TGAACAAATTTGAAGATTCCGTAAAAGAAGCCATTGCTTAAATTGTTAAAAATATAATAATGAAAACTGACAATTTTTGGTCGGACCAATTCCCCAGACCCAATGATCTCTCGGTGGCAAATGAGTTGCCAAGCCAAGTTGATGTAGCCATCGTAGGAAGTGGATATACAGGACTTAACTGTGCCAGCGTTTTGGCTAAGGCAGGCAGGTCCGTAGCAGTAATGGATCAACACACCATTGGTTGGGGTGCAAGCTCTCGAAATGGTGGTATGGCAACACCGGGGCTTAAACAGGATATTTTCAAAATAAATAAAACCTATGGCATAGATTATGCCCGGGAATTTTGGAAATCATCGGTGGATGCAATAGATCTCCTTGAAACGATCATTCAGGAAAATCAGATTGATTGTGATTGGGAACGAAACGGACATTGTGCACTAGCTTACAAACAATCTCATTTTGATGAACTTCCTGAATATGTGAATTGGCTGAAAAAGGAAATGAATCATGAAAAAACAATCGTCCCAAAAGAAGAATTAAAAAGTGAGATTGGGACTCACGCTTATTTCGGTGGGCTCGCAGATGAATCCAGCGCTGGACTCCATCCAGCAAAATATGTTTATGGCTTGGCAAAAGCTGTTGCTGCCCGCGGTGTGATTTTATGCGAAAATTCAAAGGTTTCATCTATCCAAAAGGAGTCGAATGGTTTTGAAGTAACGACAGATCAGGGAACAATAATGGCCAAGGATGTTGTTATTGCCACAAACGGTTATACCGATATGTTGATTCCAAAATTGAAGCCGAAAGTATTCCCGGTTGGCAGTTATATTATTGTAAGTGAACCTCTCCCACAGGATTTGCAGGATAGGCTTAGTCCCAAACGACGGATGTTCTATGATTCAAAAAATTTCTTGAATTATTTCCGGCTTACTCCGGACGGGCGCATGCTTTGGGGTGGCCGAAATGATTTAAGTACCAATCTGGATCTGAACGAAAGTGCATCCATTTTAACGAAACAGGTTTGCACAGTTTTTCCAGAATTAAATGATGTTAAATTCACTCATTCTTGGACAGGAAAACTTGGAATCACCTTTGATTTGATGCCGCATATTGGACAGACCAATGGCATTCATTATGCATTAGGATATGGGGGGCATGGTTTATCCATTGCCACTTATCTTGGAACAGAATTAGGATTGCTCATGACTGGACAAAAGGATCGCAGTCCTTATGAAGAAATTTCTCACCAAACGATGTTCTTCTACAAAAAAAATCCCTGGTTTCTCCCTTTTGCTGCAAAATATTTTCGTTTTTTAGATTGGGTATCATGACACATGTATGAAGTAGCAACAATTGATTATATAATCATTAGTCTATATTTGCTGGGAATGATAGGTGTTGGGCTTTGGTTTGCAAAAAAGCATTCTGATTTTGAAGATTTCTTTCTTGCGGGCCGATCGCTCACAACACCACTTTTAATCACGACTCTCATTTCTACCTATTATGGAATTGATGTCTTATTTGGTGATTCTCAATTAGGTTTTACCAATGGTGTTGTAGCTTGGTTTGCCTATGCTCGTCCTACATACGCATTCTTTTTGATAGCCGCATTTTTACTGGCCCACCGCTTAAGGGAGGAAGACTTCAAAAGTCTTCCCGACATTTTAGATAAATATTATGGAAAAAAAACACGGTATGTCGGGGCCGTCACATCTTTTATTTATTCTCTCCCTGCTTTATCCCTTTATGGGTTTGGCATGTTGAGTGACGTTATTCTTGGTTGGGAACCTATCATGGGCATGCTGGTTTTGGGCGGCATCGCCTTAATCTATACCATCACCGGTGGATTTTGGGCAGTTGCTCTCACGGACTCAATCCAGTTTGTCCTAATGTGTGTTATCTTGGCTATGGCATTTCCCTTTGCTATGAATTTGATTGGTGGATTTGATTCTATGATCGAGGTATTGGAGCCCAGCTACTTTGATACTTTGGGAGATATGTCCATTTGGCTCATTATTATATATGCATCTACTGGACTATCGATTTTGGTTGAACCCACGTTTTACCAGCGGATTTTTGCTGCAAAATCTTATAAAAATGTGAGAAATGCCCTAGTGATTGGTATCTTCATTTGGGGTTCCTACGATTGGATAATTACCATTTTAGCCATGGCTGCAAAAGTGGCTGTTATCCAGGGCACATTGCCTGTTGATGTTGCACCCGATGCTGCCTTATTAACGATCATGGTGGCAGCACTTCCAGCCGGTGCTTTAGGACTCTTTTTGGCTGGGGTTCTTGCAACGGAAATGTCCACATTGGATTCTTATTGTCTTGTTGCTGGCGGGAATGTTGCCTACGATATTTATAAACCCGCTTTTAAACCATCTGCTACTGATAAGGAATTGATTAAAACAACCCGTTATGGTATATTATTATCTTGGGTCTTGGGCTTTGCCATGGCTATTTCATTTGATCAAATGCTGGGTCTCTGGGTATTTTTGGCATCTATATTAATATCAAGTGTATTGGCGCCGATCTTGCTGGGAATGTATGTACCAAAATTTAGAAAACCGCTTGCCGGATTTTTGAGTTCAGGATTAGGATTAGTTTCAACCGTCATCCTGAATATTTATATCATGACGAATGGTGTATTTGATTTAGATGAGGAAACTTATATTGTTCATTGGTTTGGAATAGATTTCCTGCAGGAATTTGTTATGTACATCACCGTTCCGATTTCATTAATTGGCTTTTTCGTCGGTTTAATTTTTGATAAAGGAGACCGATCATGAGTTATTGGGAAATATTTACCTGGATCACTGTTTTTATTCTGGGTTTTGGCTCGGTTGCTGTATTTGTATTATTTTTAAAGGATATAAAAGAGATATTGAAAAAATTTAATAAGGAGTAAGAAAATGAACACCCAAAACTATATTAACAATACCTGGTGTAATGCAGAATCAGGCAAAACATTCGATGTGGAAAATCCATTCACAGAAGAAGTGATTGCAAGGGTTCCAGCTAGCGATGAAGCAGATATAAATAAAGCAGTCGCAGCAGCGAAAACGGCATTCGGAGATTGGCGGCGGTTAACAGCAGGTGAGCGAAAGGATTATATGCGCACTATGGCGAATAAATCCCGAGAGCATGCGGAAGAAATCGCAAAAACGATTTCATCCGAAATGGGAAAACCTTTCGAGGATGCTTTAGGCGAAATCGAAGATGTGGCGGAATATCTTGAGTATTACAGTGAAATGGCCCGGGATCATGTGGGTCGAATCGTTGCACCGGTGGTGGAAAAATCAATGTCATTAGTCCGCTATGAGCCTTATGGTGTGGTGGGCTGTATCATCCCTTGGAATTATCCTTTATCTCTCATGGGTTGGAAACTGGCACCGGCATTGGCAGCTGGAAATACCATCGTCATGAAACCGTCGGAAATCACTTCTCTCTCCATATTGCATTGGATTGAACTTGCCGGTGGTGATATGCCAGCGGGCGTTATGAATGTTGTAACTGGTTTGGGCGGAGAAGCAGGTGAAGCATTGGTTAAACATCCCGATGTGCCCATTCTCACTTTTACAGGATCTGTTCAAACTGGGAAACGAATTGCTCGGTTGGCAGCGGATAATTTGAAAAAAGTATCTCTGGAATTAGGAGGTAAGGACCCGGTCATTGTCTGTGATGATGCCGATATTGAAGTGGCTGCAAAAGGGACTGCCTGGGGTGGTTTTTTAAATTCAGGGCAGGTTTGCACTTCCGTAGAACGGGTTTATGTTTTTGACAGTATTGCTGACAAATTCACGGAAGCACTTGTTGAAGAAGCCAAAAAAGTGAAACTTGGAGATCCATTTTCTATAGGGACAGATGTGGGTCCCATGTCATCCAAAATGCAGTTGTCTAACACAATCAATAAAGTGGATCTAGCCAAAAAAGAAGGCGCCCGTGTGTTGACAGGTGGAAAAAAGTCGGATCAATTTGAAAAAGGATATTTTTATGAACCTACCGTGTTTGATCAAATTACGCCGAATATGGAAATTATTATGGAAGAAGCATTCAGCCCTGTAATACCGGTACAGCGAGTAAAATCTCTAGATGAAGCAATCACTATGTCCAACTCCACAAGATATGGATTGGGATGCTCTATTTTCACCCGGGATATTGAACGAGCATTGACGGCAGCAGATAACATTCAGGCTGGGACATTCTGTATTAATAGCCCCTTAATGGAAAATATGGCAGCACCTTTTGGCGGCATGAAGCAATCTGGTATCGGACGAGAACATGGGCTCGAAGCATTAGAAGAGTTCCGGGAAGCGAAACATATATTTATTGATTACGACCATTCTAACAAGGATTGGTGGTATGGAAATGAAGAATAAAAATTATTCTTCTCCGATATCCTCGTTCCAGACATCTGGATTACCCTGGATATAATTTTCAAGCAT
>CAWVTW010000111.1:0-4470 GCA_963933175.1 uncultured bacterium | reverse complement strand
TAAGTTCGCCCGCAGTATTTCGTCTAAATCCCTTTGATTAAAACCTTTAGCGCCATTCTACACCTTGCCATCTTGCTCGGATTTATATCCGGGGCATGGGCCATGCCTTTCCCTACTGAGGCATCGTTAACCAGTACTGTACCCACTGTGTCTGACAGTATAGCAGCTTTGGATGAATCCCGAAATCGATACCCAGCTATCTTGAGAGATTCGAAAAACTTCATGGCAGAAGCGGTGATTTCCGATTACCATGGTGATACTTTGGAAGTAATCTATCATCTCAGCCGAATTTTCGAGCTATTGATGGAAGCGGATCAGATTGGTGAAATGAACTTGGAAGATAAAGAAGAATTCGAGCGATTCAATAGAACATTTACAAACCTTTATACCACAAAACTTGTGACTGTTCAACATGTTGATGCACCTGGTATGGCTGAAAGGATTCGAACCGATATCACAACAGAAGCAATTGAAATTGAAATGGGGGATACCAAATTCACTGTGGTGGATGATCGGGATGGGCACATTCCTCTGGTGCGAAATAAACAAGTGGATCAATTTATTAATTATTTCCAAACCAAAGGACGTAAGCAATTTGAAATTTGGTTGAAACGGTATATGCAATATAAAGACCTTATTTTGCCTATTTTAGCAGAGCATGAAATGCCTGAAGAATTTATTTATCTGGCTATGGTAGAATCAGGATTAAATCCCAAAGCTTATAGTCATGCAAACGCATCTGGAATGTGGCAATTCATTTATGCAACAGGGAAACAATATGGCTTAAACAGGGATTGGTACAGGGACGAAAGGCGAGATATCGTTAAAGCCACCCATGCTGCATGTCGATATCTAAAAGACCTAAATAATTTATTTGATAACTGGTACTTAACACTTGCCGCTTATAATTGCGGTGAAGGGCGAGTTTTACGGGCATCCAAACTTCATCAAACCTATGATTTTTGGCAACTTAAATCTTTACCCAGAGAAACTAGAAATTATATTCCCTATTTTTTATCCGCTGCTATCATTGCAAAAACACCTGGTCTCTATGGATTCAAACTACCAAAAGCTCAGCCCTTCCAGTTTGAAGAAGTTGTTTTAGAAAAAAGTGCTGATCTGGCAGTTCTAGCTCGAGTAGCAGGCATCAAAGGGAAAGTGATTCGTGAATACAATCCAGAATTACGTCAATCTGCAACGCCTTCAGAAGGATCTTATACGTTGAAATTACCCATGGGTAAAAAAGATGGATTTCTGGCTGCATGGAATGCAATCCCTGCAGATGAACGATTTGCTCCCCAATTTGTTCAACATCGGGTTCGATACGGTGAAAGCTTATGGACGATTTCTAAAAAATACAGTGTATCCATTCATGATCTCGCAGCAGTCAATAAAATCAGGAATCGGAACAAGGTCCGGGTTGGCCAAAAACTGAAAATACCATTAAAGGGTGGACGTGTCTTGGGTAATGGTTCTAATGGTGGACCTTCTGGACATTCGAAACGAACCTATAAGGTTAAGCGTGGAGATACATTGGGCCAAATTGCTGAAGAATATGGAACGCGGGCTAACAAAATTCGCCGCTGGAATAATATGAAATATGGTTCTCATTTAATTCATCCTGGACAAAAACTAGTTATTTGGGTGAAAGAAGGATAAACATTATTGGGCGGAACTACGCCGGGAGAATAAAAATGACAAAACAAGAAATCGTAGATATTGTATCAGAAGCTACCGGGCTGACCAAGGTAGAAACGGAAACAGTTATGAATGGAGTGATGGGAACTATTATTGATTCCTTAGCCAATAATAATCGTGTGGAACTTCGTGGGTTTGGGACATTTGGGATAAAACATCGAATGCCGAAAAAAGCTCGTAATCCTGGAACAGGTGAAGCGGTTTACCTTCCTGAACGATTTGTACCAACCTTTAAACCTAGTAAACTGATGCGTTCACGTGTGAACGAACTCATTAATAAATAAACGGAAAACAAATGCCAAGCGGTAAAAAAAGAAAAAAGAAAAAGATGAATACGCATAAACGTAAAAAACGTTTGCGTGCTAATCGCCATAAGAAAAAGAAGTAGCATTCATTATTGACCGGTTGATTTAAAGCCGGCCATTGATTTTAACGTCCCAAAAGGACATATAATTTGACCTATGCCTGAACTTCGGAATCAATACACTGTATCTGAATTGAATGCACAAATACGCTTTCTATTGGAAGGGGCCTTCTCTGATATTTGGGTTACTGGTGAAATTTCTAATTTTCATTATCATCCTTCATCAGGCCACATGTATTTTACGATGAAGGACGGTCGAGGTGAAATGCAGTGTGCCATGTTTCGTGGCAACAATCAATATTTGAAATTCAAGCCCAGTGATGGAATGGAGGTACGTGTGTTGGGCTCTGTTTCCATTTATGAACAACGCGGACAAGTCCAACTGATTGTATCGCGAATGGAACCAGCCGGACTTGGTGATCTATTTAAAGCGTTTGAAGCATTAAAAAAAACGTTATCTGAAGAAGGATTATTTGATGCGATCCATAAAAAGTCTATTCCGAAATTCCCCCGGAAAATTGGTGTTATTACATCGGGCTCTGGTGCAGCCTTACAAGATATTCTAAATGTTTTAAACCGCAGATCACCCCAAGTGGATATTCTGGTTCGATCAACAAAAGTCCAGGGAGATGAATCTGCTCAAGATATTTCTAATGCTATTCAAGAGTTTAATGATCATGGATCAGTTGATCTTATTATTGTTGGGCGCGGAGGAGGCTCCATTGAAGACCTTTGGTCTTTTAATGAGGAAATTGTTTCCCGGTCAATTTTTGAATCAACTATTCCAATCATTTCCGCAGTGGGCCACGAAACGGATTTTACTATTGCTGATTTTGTTGCAGATGTCCGGGCACCCACACCATCTATTGCTGCAGAACTTGCAACGACACCATTGAAAGATATACTGATTCTACTAAGAGAAATAGAAAAAGGATTCAAAAGAGTTTTAAAAAGGGATATAGAACAAGCTTGGGTTCTGACCGATCACTTGGAAGCTAGAGTATCAAATCAGCAGCCTCAAAAAAAGATTCAAAGACAGGTTGAAAGATTAACTCAATTTCATCAGCGATTGCGCCATGGAATATCAACTACTCAAAGCCATTTTATTGAAAAAACAGAAGCGCTCCAGAAACAATTAACCAGTCTCGGACCCAACCAGGTATTAGATCGCGGGTATGCCATCGCATTGATGAAGAATGGTGACTTTATTCGAAATGCAGTTGATATTTCCATCGGGGATTCTTTTTCGTTGAAAACAGGTAACGGTTCATTTGACGCAGAAAAAACAACCAATCATCCAAACTATTAAGTCACGTAATTTTTATCATGAAAAAAGAAGAAAACCAAACATCATTTGAACTATCATTGGAACGGCTGGAAACCCTTGTGGATAGTATGGAATCCGGAGAAGCTACTTTAGAACAAAGCCTGGAATGGTTTGAAGAAGGGATGACCCTAATTAAATCCTGCCAGGATCAATTGAAATATGCAGAACAAAAAGTGCAAGAATTGATCAAAAATAGTGAAGGTGAGATTATCGAGAGGAATTTTGAATGATTCCACTCAAAACATTCGGAATTTGGGGGAATACAGAGAAGGATTCCTTTTGGGAAACTCTTCCAAAAATCGTATCCTGGGCAGATGAAAATGGGTTGGTCGCCCATCTGACGACACGTATCTTAAAGAACGAGAATTGCACTGATCATACCCGGCCTGCAATCACATCCAAGGATGACATAGGTTCACTGGATTTTATGTTGGCGTTAGGTGGTGACGGCACATTTCTTTCATTAGCCCGAGCAATGGGACATCACCAAACTCCGATTCTTGGCATCCATTTAGGCGACTTGGGATTCTTAGCCAAAGTAACCAAAAATGACCTTTTCCCCCGTTTAACCCAGGTTGCAGCAGGTGACTTTATTTTGGAAAAACGAATGTTGGCAAAGGCAACCATCCGAAAAAATGGGGATACAATCCATCATGTTGCATTAAATGATTTTGTGCTAGGTAATGGAGAATCGCACCGCATGTTGACTGCAAGAGTCAAAGTAAATAATCATTTAGTAGGGAATTATCGAGCCGATGGGCTCATCATTGCAACACCAACGGGTTCCACAGCTTATTCATTATCAGCAGGGGGCCCCATTGTGACACCCACAGTTGATTCCCTGATCATTACACCCGCATCAGCACATTCTTTAACATCACGCCCATTGGTGGTGCCTGCGGATTCTCGCATAGTTTTGGAATTTCCTGACACCGATGATTCCTTATTATTCATTGCAGATGGTCAAATTCATGAATCTTTAGATCCATCGTGCAAAGTGGAAATCACTAAAGCAGAGTTTAATATTAACTTGGTTGATTTTGAAGATCGTGATTACTTCCAAACCCTCCGGGCAAAAATG
>CAWVTW010000110.1:0-4502 GCA_963933175.1 uncultured bacterium | reverse complement strand
AGTGGTTTAATCAGATTTATCCAGGAAAATCACTTGCCAATTTGTGGCCGTGGCCTAAAGAGCCTCAGTGGTATGCAGATGTACGGACTGAATACAGAAATAAGTTCGTAAACGCTTAATTCCTACCTCTCTATTTCCGGATTTAAATTTTTGATTTTATTCGGAAATATTCAATTTTGGGTGTTGGTTTACTCTTCGCAGTCCAAGCAAAAAGGAACCAACACTCAACATTCAAAATCAAACTTTCAACACTTAGATAAAAATGAGTGCAGACGTTACCCTTGAAAATATCACGGTCAAATTTGATGAATTTACTGCCGTAAAAGATGTAGATATTACAATTAAAGGAGGTGAGTTTTTTAGTTTTCTTGGTCCATCAGGATGTGGAAAAACGACTCTGCTAAGGGCTATTTCAGGTTTTCAGGAACCATCTGAAGGTAGGGTTTACATTGGGGGCAATGATATGGCCGGTATTGGGCCTAATAAACGTCCTACAGCTTTGATCTTTCAAAATCTTGCTCTCTTTCCTTTGATGACTGTTTGGGAAAATATAGCTTTTTCGCTAGAAGTAAAAGGAGTAAGTAAAAAGGAACGTCGACGCCGAGCAGACCAACTATTGGAACTGGTTGCTTTGCCTGGACAAGGAAACAAGATGGTAAATGAGTTGTCTGGAGGACAGCGTCAGCGGGTTGCGGTAGCACGTGCTCTGGCTGCGGAACCGGAAGTTTTGCTTTTGGATGAACCGCTTTCTGCTCTGGATTTGAGATTACGTCAGCATATGCGTACAGAATTAAGAGAGATTCAGAAGCGTGCTGGAATTACCTTTATATATATTACGCACGATCAGGGTGAGGCACTCACTATGTCAGACCGGGTTGCAGTAATGCGAGAAGGTTTAATAGAGCAGGTAGGAGAAGGTACGAAAGTATATGACAATCCCGCAACAGCATTTGTGGCATCTTTTGTTGGAGAAAATAATGCTTTTCAAGGTACTGTAAGTGTGGTTAAAACTGAAAAAGTAATTGTAAGTACTGGCTCTGGTGATCTAGAAGCCTCTCTTGGAGAAGATATTAAACTAAGTGTTGGGGACGAAGCTATAGTTTTTGCTCGTCCGGAAGCAATGAGTATTGTAAAACGAAATAACACTATCAAAAATGTGTTAAATTCCAAAGTGGTTTATCATGAATTTGAAGGTAATTTTTGGCATTTAATTCTTGAAGTAAAGAATGGGATGAAGATCAAAATATCGCAAATCAATGATGGTTCAACTCAAGTTTATGAAAAAGGGAGTGAGCTTAAAGTACAGATTGACCCAAAATTGGCTGTAGCACTTCCTTTTGGTCCACTGGCGGCGGAGTAAAAAAGATGAATCAATGGTTTAAAAAATTTTTTCTGCGCAACGGGTTGGTACTCTCATTATACATGCTGCTCGTGACGTTTATCTGGATTGTAGTAATGTTTGTGCTTCCACAAATTTTCATGTTTGATTTTTCATTCCGTTTTAACTGGACTCAAATAGATCCCTCAAAAATAGGTGGTCCGGATGATGTCTATACACTTCAGCATTATAAATTTTTGCTATTTGGAAGTCCAAACAACCCTGATCCTTTCAATATCGTAGATGTCTCAGTGTTTGCTCATACTATTTTGACTGCGGTTTTTGTGACTTTGTTTGACGTAATTCTCTGTTACCCAGTCGCTTATTATTTGGCACATGTAGCAAAAGGTGGTGTAACTCGTCTTATGATGCTTTCTTTAGTGGTACCGTTTTGGATCAATGAGCTACTTAGGGCTTTTGCTTTTAGAATATTATTTGGTGAGGAGGGTTCAATTAATAATATTTTAGTATATTTAGGTATTTTGAGTCAACCTATTGATTTTGTAAGAGAAAATATTGCACTATATACAGGTCTGGGTTATGCTTATATTTTGTTAATGATTTTTCCAATTTATAATGCAGTGGAGAGTTTAGATCGTAACCAAATTGAAGCAGCACGTGATTTGGGATCACCGTGGTGGCGCATTCACTTGCGTGTAGTGATACCTTTTGCCAAACCTGGCATTACTTCCGGATGCACGATGGTCTTTATGCTTTCTGCAGGAGCTTTGGCCCTGCCGCAAATAATCGGTGGACCAAGCAGCTTGTGGTTCACGCAAATCATCTATCAGTGGTTTAATACTGGTAGCAACTGGCCCAGAGGCTCGGCATATGCAGTCAGCCTTTTGGTAATTTGTGTAATTTTTGTTTTACTGATTATGAAAATATTTAAAGTTAAATTCGGGGAGATTGGGCGGTGAGTTCATCTACCTTTTTAAGGTTTACGATAAACTTTTATATTTTTCTGTTTTTTGCATACCTCTTCGGCCCTCTGATTGTGATGAGTATCACGGCCTTTAACAGTGCAAGTTTTCCTCGTCTTTCGCCCTGGGACTGTTTTTCCACTGAATGGTTTGGAGTCTTGGTAAATGATGCCAGGATGATGAGTGGTTTTAAAAACAGTTTTATTATTGGAATAGCAGTAGTTTTTGTTTCCGTACCTATAGGTTTGGCAGGAGCCTTGATGCTTGGTCAACTGAGCAATCGTGTTCGCCCGGTATTTTATACTTTAACCATTTCAACTATTTTAGTGCCGGGTGTGGTATTGGGTATATCAACCTTAATATTTTGGGATAGGATGGGGATGATATTCAACACGGAATATGAATCTTTTTTTTATGATGGAATTTTTCTTACAATCATTGGACAGTCAACTTTCATTTCTGCATACACTATGTTGGTTTTTATTTCACGACTGCAGCGTTTTGACTCGGTTTTAGAGGAAGCAGCTTTAGACTTAGGTGCTACTAATATTCAGTATTTTCGGAAAATACTACTTCCTTTTTTGAAACCAGCAATAGGGTCTGCCGCTGTGTTAGCTTTTCTTGCCTCTTTTGAAAACTATAATACCACCGTTTTTACTATTGTTTCAGAAAGTACGCTGACTACTGTTTTGGCTAGTAAAGTACGCTATGGCATCAATCCTTCAATAAGTGCTTTGGCCGTTATTATTATCGGTCTGACTCTTACCGCAGCATTTATTCATGAAGTCCTGAAGAGAAGAGAACATGCAAGAGAAAATGAACTAGAAAAAGAAGGAAAAACCTTAAAAGTAAAGACTTATTCGAAAACTTTCCGAAATCCTGTGTCGGTGATGGTGTTATTAATTTTTGTGGCAGGGCTGGGAACTGCATGGATGGCCAGAGGATACAATGTTCAGCAGTGTAAAATTGAGGCATTTGCTGAAAAACGAAAAATGCAGGAAGAACTTAGCAAAAAACGGTTGGCAGAAATGCAGAAAAAGCTTGAATCTCAAAAGGCTGCTTCTGCTACAAGTAGTACTACTAAGGCAAAAAAATCTGCTCCCGGTACAGATCAGTATGGAAGCATCTTTGCTCCAACCAATCTGGGAGGTCAGGTGGAGTCTGATGAAAAAAAGATGGAAACACCGGAAACCCCAAAAAATCAATATCAAAGTATCTTTGCACCGACTAATCTGGAAGCTCAGGTGGAATCCAAAAAACAAAAGAAGGAAACACCTGAAGCTCCAAAAAATCAGTATCAAAGCATTTTTGCTCCTTCCAATTTGGAAGGACAGGTGGAATCCCAAGAATAATAACAAACAAATAGGAGGTTTTTATGTCACGAACTTTTCGCTATCCGGAATTTGAAGACCCTCAGATTCGTCCGCGTTACACCGGAATTCCAACTTTTTTTCGGACTCCGTTTCAGGAAACTGCATCCGGACTTGATATCGCTCTGGTCGGTGTACCGTTTGACGGTGGAGTGACCAACCGTCCGGGAGCAAGGCACGGTCCACGTGAAATACGAAATCAGAGCAGTCTTATCAGAAAAATGAATCCGGCTAGCGGAATTGATCCCTATGCTCTGTCAAAGATTGCAGACGTAGGTGATGCATGGGTGGAAGGCCCGTTTAATCTGGAGCAAAGTCATCAGGAAATTGAAGAATTCTTCCATGATATTCATAATTCCGGTGCATTACCGGTGTCTGCTGGTGGCGATCATTCGGTAACCTTACCGATTTTTCGGGCGATTGCTGCAGAAAGGCCCCTAGGAATGGTCCATTTTGATGCGCATTGTGATACTGGCGATGATTATCTCGGATCCAAGTTTCATCACGGCGCACCTTTCCGCAGAGCTGTTGAAGAAGGCTTGCTCGATCCAAAGCGCACCGTGCAAATCGGTATCCGCGGTTCCCTCAACGATCCGGATATTTGGAAATTCAGTCATGATTCCGGAATGCGAGTAATTTACATCGAAGAGTTTTTCGAGCGCGGCTGGAAAGATGTCATCAATGAGGCAAAGTCAATTGTGGGAACTGAACCGGCTTATCTAAGTTTTGATGTCGATGGCCTGGATCCGGTATATGCACCGGGAACCGGAACTCCGGAAATCGGTGGATTCAGCAATCTGGAAGCACAATTGATGATTCGTGAACTTGGAG
>CAWVTW010000109.1:0-4530 GCA_963933175.1 uncultured bacterium | reverse complement strand
ACAGGAGATAATTCAGCAGAAAAACGTGAAGGATGAATTAAGAAAATTGACAAATTGATTTTTTTTCTATTATATTATATACGCGGGCGGGAGAAGCCCAAACTCATTAAACAATATTAGGACAACTATAGAATGAACCAAAAATCTTTACTGATTGTGGAATCACCTACCAAGATCAAAACGATCCAACAACACTTGGGAAATGATTATGAGGTTATTTCCTGTGTGGGACATGTGAAAGATCTTCCAACCAATGAATTGGGAATCGACCTTGAAAATGATTTTGAAATTAAACTAACGCCTCTGCCCGATAAGAAAAAGTTTTTAACTGACCTCAGAAAAAAATCGAAAACTGCTGAGCGTGTTCTAATCGCAACGGATCCGGATCGAGAAGGCGAAGCCATTGCGGCTCATCTCGCCAGTGAGATTCCAAAAGAAAAACTTCAACGGGTTCAATTTACCGAGATCACAAAAACTGGTGTTTCAGAAGGCATGAGTAACATACGGGAAATTGATCAAAACCTTGTAGATGCCCAAACGGCACGACGCGTAATAGACCGGCTTGTGGGTTATAAAGTTTCTCCGGTTTTATGGGCTACATTACAAAGTAATATGAAATTTGTTACCACCACATTATCCGCAGGTCGGGTTCAATCTGCCGCGTTGAAAATTATCATAGAACGAGATCGGTTGCGGGTAAAATTCCTGCGCTCTACCTATTTTGATCTTAAAGCCACATTAAATAAAGATGACGATGCAACATCTTTTACAGCAACATTAATTCGGGTAAATGGTGCCAAGATCGCTTCAAGCAATGATTTTGATTCAACAACGGGACAATTAAAAAATAAAGATGCTCTTTTACTTACTGAATCCCAAGCTGATACGCTGGTGAAAGAATTAAAATCCGGCGATTGGAACGTCACCAAAATTGAAGAAAAGCCGCGAACGTCTAATCCCAAACCACCCTTTATCACAAGCACACTTCAACAGGAAGCGGCACGAAAACTGAGGAGTTCTGCCCAGCAAACCATGCGCACTGCTCAACAACTTTATGAGAATGGTTTTATCACATATATGCGCACAGACTCAACCAATTTATCGGAAGAAGCTATTGCCGGGTCTAGACAAGTTATCCAAGATCTATATGGTGATGATTATCTTCCCGGGAAAGCTATTCGATATGCCACCAAGGTCAAAAATGCCCAAGAAGCCCATGAAGCCATTCGCCCGGCACATCGTGTTTTTCGTACTGTTGCTGAAGTTGAAAAAACGCTGGGAAAAGAGGCAGCCAAATTATATGATCTGATCTGGAAACGAACGGTTGCCAGCCAAATGACGCCAGCAAAACTAAAGCAAACGGCAGTGACCATTCAGAATCAAAAAACTGAATTCCGTGCTAATGGACAAGTGATCCTATTCCCGGGCTATATGCGTGTTTATGTGGAAGGGCGTGATAATCCAGAGAAAGACTTGGCAAATAAAGAACGGATATTGCCAGCCTTAACAGATGGTGAAATGTTGAACTGTCAAGAATTGAACTCAGAATCCCACACCACCAAACCACCAGCGCGATACACGGAAGCATCGCTGGTAAAAGCGTTAGAAGAAAACGGGATTGGCCGGCCTTCTACTTTTGCATCCATTGTGGGAACCATCGTTCGCCGCGGATATGTGGATCGTTCTGGTGGAAAACTATCACCTACCTTTCTTGGATTAGCCGTTACACAATTGCTTGAAAATCATTTCACGAATTTGGTCAATAAAGAATTCACAGTAAAAATGGAAGATGGATTGGATGAAATTTCCCGAGGTGAATTGGAATCACTTCCATTCATGAAAAATTTTTATAGCGGAGGTGGCCCCTTTGCAGGACTGGAAAAGATGCTGAATGAAAAAGTAGATATCCCCGCAGCCTGCACCATTGAAATGCCGGATGAAATTGCTGAGTCTACAGAAGGTCGAATTGGCAGATATGGTCCCTATCTTCGCCGGGGCGAAGATACCAGATCTATTCCTGATAAAATCTATTTTGGTGATTTAACTTTAGAAACCATTGAAGAAATTTTTAACGAAGAAGTTAAAGAGGATGAACCGCTGGGCAATGATCCAGAATCGGGTGAATCGATTTGGATAAAGAAAGGACCTTATGGTCATTACGTGCAGTTAGGGGATTCCAAAACACGAAAGGGAATTCCAAAAACATATCCTTTATCTGATGTGGATTTGGAATATGCATTAAAATTGCTGGCACTCCCAAGGACTGTGGGTGTTCATCCTGAAACCGAAGAACCTATTATAGCAGACTATGGACGCTTTGGGGCCTACATTCGGTGTGGAAAACAAAATGCCAGCCTTCGCGGTGTAGAAACTCCTTTAGATATCACCGTTGAAAAATCAGTAGAACTTTTAGCGAATAGAAACAAGCGCAGTACAGAACTTAGAACCATTGGCGATCACCCTGAGACAGGTGAATCTTTGGTGGTGAAAGATGGACGATTTGGGCCTTACATCACGGACGGGAAAGTGAATGTATCATTGAAAGGTGACTTAACGCCTGAAAGTGTCACAATTGAAAAAGCAGTAGAACTCATCAACCAAAAACGATTAGCACCGGCACGTCCAAAACGGAAACGAAAAAAGAAGAAAAAATGAAAAATAGAGACCATATCATTTGCTACAACTTTTCCATAAAATCAGTTGGACTATTGATATTGTTTCTATCTACGTTAATTGCTGAAACGGATCTGGCAACAGACATTAAAAAAAGCCTGATCTCCCCCTGTTGTTGGGCTGGAACAGTCTATGATTTAGATCATAACCCGGAAATGGAAGAGCTAATTAATCAGTTTATTTCTGAAGGAAAAACAAAGCAAGAAATTCTTGAATATTATATTGGGTTATATGGGGAACGAATTTTGGCTGTCCCCATAGCAGAAGGATTTAATATTATGGTTTGGGTGACACCCATTTTAGCCGGAATGATTGGAATAACATTCCTATTTTTCTTTTTAAGAACTCCCAATGATATACCTTCATCAGTAATTTCCGCACCAACTGAAGTTGTATTTAATGATGAAATTGAAAAAGAACTTCAAAAGATGGATTGATTTTTTAAAACATTTAAAAAGGTCTCAGATGTTATCAAAGAGATCTTTTATATAAACATTTCTACAGGCTCAATTTGCGAGTCTGTTTTTCAAAATATGGACAAAACAATAGAAAAAATAGTTTCCCTGTGCAAACGCCGGGGTTTCATTTTCCAATCTTCAGATATTTATGGTGGGTTTTCTGCCGTGTACGATTACGGCCCGTTGGGGATTGAGTTAAAAAATAATATTTCTCAACTCTGGTGGAAAGAGATGACACAAGTTCACGAGAATATTGTTGGACTGGATAGCGGGATTCTCATGCACCCGAAAATCTGGGAAGCTTCCGGTCATGTAGGTGCGTTTAATGATCCATTAGTGGATTGTAAACAATGTAAAGCACGTTACCGCGCTGATGAATTTTCTGAAGATTTCGCATCTTTGAATTGGGAAGAAACCCAGTGCCCCAAATGTGGTACCACAGGGAATCTCACGGAGCCACGCCAATTCAATCTTATGTTTAAAACCCATGTAGGTCCTGTGGAAGAAACGGGGACAGAAGCATTTCTCCGTCCGGAAACCGCCCAGGGAATCTACGTGAATTACCTTTTAGTCCAGGGTGCCATGCGCATGAAAGTACCATTCGGAATCGCCCAAATTGGAAAAGCATTTCGGAATGAAATTGTAGCCAGAAATTTTATTTTTCGCACCCGGGAATTTGAGCAAATGGAAATGCAATATTTCGTGAAGCCTGGTACCGATGATGAAATTATGCAGGAATGGAAAGAAAAAAGAATCCGCTTTTATTCAGAAGCATTGGGAATCACAGAATCCAAATTAAGGTTCCATGAACATGGTGAAAATGAATTAGCTCATTATGCCAAGGAAGCCTGGGATATCGAATATGAATTTCCATTTGGCTGGTCTGAGATTGAGGGAGTTCATAACAGAACTGATTTTGATTTGAGACAGCATGAGGAATTCTCTGGGAAAAATCTCACCTATTTTGATCAACCTAATAATGAACGGTTTCTTCCTTATATCATAGAAACATCTGCTGGATTAAATCGAATGCTCCTTACCATTTTGGCGGATGCCTATTGGGAAGATGAGGAAAATAATCGAGTGGTGATGAAACTCCACCCAAGATTGGCACCGGTAAAAGCTGTAATCTGCCCATTGGTTAAAAAAGATGGATTACCAGAAAAAGCACGGGAGATCATGGATATGCTTAAACCTCATTTCAAAGTGATCTACGATCAACAAGGCTCTATTGGAAAACGGTATTACCGTCAGGATGAAGCGGGGACCCCTTTCGGCATTACAGTGGATCATCAATCTACGGAAGACAATACCGTCACTTTTCGACACCGAGATACTATGGTTCAGGACAGAGTGTCTATCGATCAATTACAGTCAGCCATTCAGGATAAAATGTAAT
>CAWVTW010000108.1:0-4543 GCA_963933175.1 uncultured bacterium | reverse complement strand
CCTCGACCTCCGGCTTGACAGGCCGGCGTTCTAACCAACTGAACTACGATCCCAAATTTTCTTCTACTTCAGGAGATTTTCCCCTATAGATCAATGCTGCAGGGATGACAATGATATATCCAATGAACAGCATGATGGGTGCAAGGGTCAGGCTTTGAAAACTGTTTACTTCTCCAGTTGCCATGATTAAATACCCCACAATGATCAGAGCTACACCAATGCCAAATAAAATGTAATTGGGGGCGGAAAAATTCCAGGATTCGAACACAGATGTGTTTGAATCATTATCCTTGTTGTGAAATAATTTACTCATAGCGGCGGCAAAATTACGTTTTATCTTAAAAGACCCAAAGTGGTTTTTATTTTAAAAGTAATAAGAAACTAAATTGACATGGCTTGACCTAAAATCCTAAATTCGCCGCCCATAAATGGCCGCAAATTTTAAAAATAAACCGGTATTTCTCCTTGGGGGGATTATCGCAATGTCTATAACTATTGCTTTGGTAGTCCTGGTATTATTCTGGCCTCAACCAAATTCATCTTCTGTTTCAAAAGTTACAGTGATAACTGGATCAACTTTGGGTGGAATTTCTAAACAATTATATGAGAAAAAGATTATTTCAAATGAACAGATGTTTCGTTGGGCAGTACAGCTAATGGGGAAGGAAAAAGAGATTCCTATTGGAACGTTCCAACTGGTGGACACCCAATCCAATTATGATATTATTAAACAATTGGTTTATGGTTCTCCGGAACTAATAAAAGTTCGATTATTGGAAGGTTGGTCTGTGAAACAGATAGCAGCACATTTGAATGACGTTATGGGGTTTGAGCCGGATGAGATTCTAGACATCAGTAAAGATTATCGTTTTTTAAAAAAGCATAAGATTAAAGCTTCAACAATTGAAGGATATCTTTTTCCGGACACATATTTCTTTTTTAACGGAGATACTCCAACATCTGTATTGGATAACGTGGTTTCTGAATATAAAAAGTTTTGGAGAGATGCATTTCGTGATCGTGCTCGAGAATTAAATATGACGGAACATGAAGTAGTCACATTAGCATCTATTATAGAAGGTGAAGCGATATATGATAAAGAAAGACCTACCATTTCAGGTGTGTATCATAATCGATTGAATATTGGAATGCGGCTTCAAGCAGACCCAACTATTCAATACATTATCGAAGATGGCCCAAGGCGTCTTTTAAACCGGGATTTGAGAATTGATTCACCATACAATACCTATAGACATAAAGGCTTACCACCGGGTCCAATTAATTCACCTGGAGCACAATCATTAAAAGCGGCATTGTATCCTGAGGAAAATGAGTATTTATTTTTTGTGGCAAGAGGAGATGGATACCATACGTTTACAACAAATGAAAAAGATCATAATATTGCTAAAAAACAATTACAAAAACTTCGTCGAGAATTAAGAAGGAAAAAGGTTCTATAATATGAGTTTGAAAAAGTTAAATAAAACACAACGGGCAGCCGTTGAAGCCAATGATGGCCCCATCCTCATCTTTGCCGGTGCAGGAAGTGGAAAAACACGAGTTTTGACCCATAAAATGTTTTATCTCATTAGTGAAAAGATTTACAAACCTGAAAATATTCTTTCAGTTACCTTCACAAATAAGGCGGCGAAGGAAATGAAAGAGCGTGTTATGGATCTTCTTAAAAAGGATGACCTTCCCATCACAATTGGAACTTTCCATTCTGTTTGTGCTCGATTACTACGTATTGAAGGAAAACATTTGGGTTTAAGTCCGCAATTTGCCATTTATGATGTTCAAGATCAGTTAGATTTATTAAAAGTTGTTTTAAAAGAATTGAATATTCCTAAGGATACATTGGCGCCAAATCATGCGCGGAACCAGATCAGCTATTTGAAAAGTAAAATGATCACCCCCAGCACTCAAGCCCGCAAAGCTCGGACGATTCTGGAAAAAACAATTGTAGATGTTTACAGCTCATATCAAAAAGCACTTCGTAAAAATGAAGCTTTAGATTTTGATGATCTTTTACTTTATCCTTTGGAATTATTTGATAAACATCCAAAAATTCTCAAAAAATATCAGAATAAGTGGAAATACATTTTAGTTGACGAATATCAGGATACTAATCGACCGCAATATATTTTTCTTACGCGGCTTTCTGAAATAAGTCAACAAATCTGTGTGGTGGGAGATGATGATCAATCCATTTACGGATGGCGTGGTGCTGATATATCAAATATTCTAGATTTTCAAAAATTCTTCCCTAGTTGCACAATTTTTACATTAGAAAAAAATTACCGATCCACTCAGCAAATTCTAGATGCAGCCACGTCTGTAGTTACCCATAATGATCGTCGTGCTGAAAAGAATTTAGTGGCTACAAATGGCTCTGGTGAGTTGTTGGGATTAATGGAAATTCGTGATGAATTAGAAGAAGCAGATGCCATTATTTCAGCATTGGAAAAGGAGATCAAACTCAACAAACGAACTTTTTCTGATTTTTCAGTTCTCTACCGAACCAATGTACAATCCCGTGCATTAGAGGACAGTTTCCGAAGGATGGGAATTCCATACAACATTGTTGGAAGCATTCGATTTTATGACCGGAAGGAAGTGAAGGATGTCTTGGCATATTTACGGTTAGTGATCAATTTAAAAGATACCATTTCTCTTAGGAGAATTGTGAATTTTCCACCGCGCGGTATCGGAATGAAAACGATTGACAAATGTGTCCAGCAGGCGGGCACCGACAAGGTTGAATTATTTGATGTTTTGAAAAATGCAGATAAGCTGGCAATCCGTGGAAAACAGTCAGAATCTCTTACGTCATTTTATGAATTGATTAAAAAATATCATAGTTTAAGAAAAAAACTTAGTGCCAGTGAACTTTCCCGGAGCCTGGTAGAAGAGGCAGGCGTACTAAATTTATTCAAACAATCACAATCTCCTGATGATCGGGAAAGATTTGATAATGTGACTGAAGTATTGAATAGTATTGATGAATTTTGCCAAAAACGTCCGGACTCAACTTTAAGCGATTTCCTTGAAGAAGTGTCTTTACTTTCTGATATCGATCATTGGAATGATTCTGATAACCGGGTAACGCTCATGACGGTCCATTCATCTAAAGGATTGGAATTTCCAGTCGTTTTTGTCGCTGGATTGGATGACGGACTTTTTCCATTATACAACGCAATGGCTACTAAAGAAGGACTAGAAGAAGAACGACGTTTATTCTATGTGGCATTGACGCGGGCACAAGAACGGGTCTTCCTTTTATATGCAACAAATCGCCGTCGCATGGGTGGCGAGAATGTTATGGGGATGCCTAGCCGTTTCATTAGTGAAATTCCAAATGATTATTTGGAACGAATAGAATTTCAATCTGCTTTAACCCGACGTGTAGTAGGAGGTTCTTTTCAAAAAAGAACAAAAATTGCTATAACACGAACTGTGACCACATTTGATGATTTTAAAGTGGGTGATATGGTTGACCATTCTATCTTTGGAGCAGGAAAGATCATGGTCTTGAGCGGCACTGGAGAGAATCAACGCGTAGGTGTCATCTTTAAGGATGGAACAAAAAAGAAGCTGATTGTTAAATATGCAAACTTGTCTAAGATCAGTTAATTAAAATATACTGAACAAATGGATTCCTGGGTGAATGGGATTCTCTCATCACACTACCAGACGCAATGCGCGATGAGTTAATAGCTCACCATTGATCAATAAACCGCTAGTCAGACTATTATTTTCCTATTTAAATCATCACTTATTTAGTGTAATATCCGAATGAGACTCAATCTCAAAATGGAATAAAATGACCGATTCAACCATTCAAAATTTTAAAGAAATTCTTCGTAAAGAGGGGTTAAGATATACTAAACAGCGTCAAGCCGTTTGGGATGAGATTCAAAGCAGCCAAGAGCACCGGGATGCGGAAGATATTTATATGTCTATCCGAAATAATGGCGTGAATGTTTCCCGAGCCACTGTTTATCGTACCATAGATGTTTTAGTTAAAAATCGAATGGTAAGAAAAATGGACGTGGGTGATGGTAGAAATCGCTATGAACCACGGTTGGATGACGCACACCATGATCATATGATCTGTATCGAAACAGGGAAAATCATTGAGTTTTACAATGAAGAACTGGAAGATCTTCAGGAAAAAATTGCCGAAGAAAATGGATATATATTGGTTCGTCATATCCACCAATTGTTTGTAAAACCTCTTAAGAAATAAACTATGACACTTCTTGATCTTGCACCATCCCAGGTGGGCCGGATTATTTCTTTGGGTGGAAACCCTGAATTTATTTCACGCCTAATGGAAATGGGATTCCAGGAAGGAATAAAAGTTCGAATGATCCAGAAAATGCCTCTCAATGGTCCTATAAAGATTAGAATTCGAAACGGGATGATTTCACTTCGCCATAATGATGCTGGCAATATTACGGTACGATTAAATGTCTGAAGTAAAACACTCTATCGCACTTTTGGGAAATCCCAATTCTGGGAAGACTGCCCTGTTTAATCT
>CAWVTW010000107.1:0-4583 GCA_963933175.1 uncultured bacterium | reverse complement strand
GGTGTTCGAAATTCATCCGAATCTGACTTGATTTCACGGGTTAAAACCCGCATGGATCGTTTTCTAAAATACGGCACAACTACAGTCGAATGTAAAAGTGGATATGGTTTAAATACAGACTCGGAGCTAAAATCACTTAAAGTTATTGATGAAGTAAATCGATTCCATGAAATTGATATGGTTCCCACATTTATGGGTGGACATGCATACCCACCGGAATTCAAGGATAATCATGATGGTTACGTTGATTTGATTTGTAACGAAATGATCCCGGCGGTTTCAGATCAGGGCATTGCCAAATTCAATGACGTTTTTTGTGAGAATGGTTATTTCACTGTAGAGCAAACTAAACGAATTTTGGACGCTGGAAAAGTACATGGTCTCATCCCGCGTATTCATGCCGATGAATTTGAAGATTCCGGTGCGGCAGAATTAGCAGGAGAAACCGGTTCAATCTCTGCTGACCATCTCATGGCAGTGAGTGACGAGGGCATCCAAAAATTGGCTGAAAATAGAACTATTGCTACTTTGCTTCCCGGTACGACTTTCTTTTTAGGTAAATCAGGATATGCGCCCTATCTAAAATTAAAAGAGGCTGGTGTAGATGTTGCATTGGCTACGGATTTCAATCCCGGAAGTTGTTATATCCAATCCATGCCCTTTATTTTATCTTTATCCTGTATTTATTTAAAAATGCCCATTCTGGATGCCATCATGGCAGCCACATTCACATCAGCAAAATCTTTACAATTAGAAAATGAAGTTGGTTCCATCGAAATTGGAAAAAAAGCGGATATTCTTGTCTGGAATATTGAGAGAACCGTTCAAATTCCATTTCTTATTTCTGATCACTCTATCCAATCAATCATTAAGAATGGTTCTATTGTATCGTAAAATGCTGTCATTACTGGACAGGAGTTTTTTCGATAACAGGGGAGATATTAAAAATCCAGTGAAAAATAATAGATTTCGAATAAATTAATTGAATTTTGCTAACCAACAAAAAATTCATGTTTTTACCACTTGATTCTCCTTCGGTGAATCATGTAAAATCCCGTTAACATTTTGAACAGGACGATGCAATCTAAACGAATTCTACTTGTTGCACTCTTTGCACTTTTGGTCGGGACAGACGGTCTTTGGGCTAATTATGCTTTTAAGAAAAAAGTCATAAGCGTTTGTAATTCTTACCGGATCACGGTTGAATCACCCCAGTTTTCTCTTGGAGAAAATGATTTCTCAATAGACCTTGAAAGTGGCAGGAATAATTTTGAAATGGTGATGTTGGTTGGTTTTGCGGCTGCCGGGCACGCCATTGAACATCAGATTCAGATGGGGAAGTCAAACGCTTACACACCGGAATCAATAACTATGAATGTTGCGGTCCCTATCTCAAGGGGCGAAACCAATATGTTTGTAGCCACGTGTTCGAAACAAATGGCCATTGAGTTAGCCAACGGAACAATGGAATCTTCTGATTTCATGAAAAAAATAAATATGGAAATACAATAAGGAGTTTATTATGCCTGATCCTAATACAATAATGGGACTATTAACACAATATGCGCGTGCTGTTGGCTGGTCTATCACTGCTGCAGTTGGTTTTGCTTTTGGTATTGGAATTGCTTTAAAAGTTTTTGATTGGTTGTCTACAGAAATCAATGAGTGGGAAGAGATAAAAAAAGGTAATATGGGTGTTTCTCTTATCTTTATATCTCTGATCGTCATGGTTGGACTTCTGGTTCATAAAGTAATTTAAAATATTATTCAACCCTATTGAATTAAAAGCCTTCTCGGTTTCGGGGAGGCTTTTGAATTTTTACAGCAAGGCATTCAAAGACTTCTTAATATTAAAACAGTTCCAAATAAAAATACATTAGGATGGGTGCAAAAGCCGTATTCATCAAATTCACCATATCATTATTGACCCAAGAAATTCCTGAAATAAATACAGCACCATCTTGGGCTGATTCAATAATCTCACCTGTTTGGGTTTCATATTTTGCTTGAATAGTTGCACCCAGAAAAGAATCGAAGATTGATCCTGCAAATCCACATAATATAATGCCATAAACTATGAAGGGTGACATAGGAATTACACACCAGATTGTGAATCCGAATAAACTGGATCCGAGTAGCGATCCAATTATTCCAATACGTGTGATTCCACCGGACAGGCCATGATCCATGGGTTTAAAATTCACAATTGATATAGGTTTCTTTTTTGATATTCTCCCGATTTCCGTTGCCCAGGTATCTGACATAGCCGCAGAAATAGATGCGAGAAATAAGAAAAAATTAATAGCATTAGGTTGGATAAAATCAAAAATACAAATGAGTAGGGCTATCCCCCCATTTGCATAAACTTGGACAATATCTCGATCTGAACCTTTCGCTTGGTGAAAGGATGCTTCCTTAACAATTTTACTTAGTAATGAAGATAAAATAAAAAATACCGCTAATGGGAATAAAAATCTCCAACTGCCGATGAGTGTTACAATAATCCCCATGATTAAAGCACCATAAAACCCATTTCTTGATAATGAACGGTAATGGTAAGCTACGTATAACAAAAGAATGACAATAAAAAGTAAAATTGAAGAAGATGACACAGTTAGTTCAAAAAATTGTCCTGATTCTGATACATGGCTAAAATAACCGATCATAAATAAAATACTCACAATTGGGATGGAAATATTATCGGTACCACGGCAGCTTGTTATTTCTGCTATCGTTGCCCCCAATGCTGTAAACAGTGCTAATCCAAAGAGGTAATTATTTGAATTATCAAAAAAGGAATGAGCGCCTAAATATATAATAATAAAAGCACTGGAAAAAAATGCAATGGTCCCTTGGACCGTTTTTTCATCCACCCAAATTTTGAATTTGGATGGGAATAGCGTGGATTGTCCAACTTGTGAAGCTAAAGGGTCTGAAATGGCTAGTACCAGAAAGGATAGGATAATGAGTTCAGGATAATTCCAAAAAAAGAGAACCATTATAAAATATGCGATAGGAAAATAAACCGTTCCGTAAGAAAACCTATCCTGGTTATGGATCCCTTTAAATAATCCTTTTCTCAATGCATGCGCATTCAGGAAAATAAATATGATCGATAAGGTAATTGGCCAAAGATTGGTTGAGAAGATCAGGGGAGAAATACACACAAAAATACCAACTAGGAAATGAACCCACTTGCGGTTAGCGTCAGGAGATATCCAATCTTGCTTTTGTGTAAAATCACTTATCCCAACTATCCCTAGAATCAGGAAAAGAAAAGATGCAAACGTCCACCATTCATTCTCAAATGGAATCCAATACGGAAATGTCATGAATTAAATTATTGCGTAAGAGATTAAATGGCAATGATTGAGCATAAGAAAAGAATTAATTTTTAGGTAACTAACTTTAACAACAGGAATAAAAATGAAGGTCGCAGTAAGTCAGTTTGTCCGCCGTCAGGTGAAGGGTTCTGGAAAAACCTATTCTAAGACAATGTCTTTTGAAGCAATCGCCGAACACGCCGAAATCCAAATGGAAAATGGGCACTTTTCAAATGGATACCGAGATGGTGTCCGAATTGTCCATTGTAATATTTCTATAATCGGTGAATTTTTTTGTCCAATTATAAAATTGAACGAAAATTCAGAATTGGTTTCAAAATTAGTTAGGCGAAGACCAGAAGAAGATCTTTACATTCAAACCCGGGCGATCAAAGGAACACCTTTAAAAGCAGAAGCTGTTGATTTAATCTTGTACCGCAATGATGTATTATCCGAGAATGATGAGCAGTCAACCGATGCGGAGTGGGAATTAATCAGCATCAATGCAATCCCGTCAGGTTTGAAAAAAATGCCCATGGGGCCGATAACAATGATGCGGAATCAGCTAGAACTTCCTGGCGGAACAAAAGCACATTATTCGTCAGATGAGTGGGCTGAGTCTGTCCGATTTTGGCAGGAAGTTGCAGGTTTAGAACCGGAAAATGATATTTAATAAAGATGTTTACAATTATTCACTAAATATTTAAGTTTAGACGCGGAAGTCGATTATCTAGTGCATCATTATATCGGCTCAAAAAATAACCGAGGTAATATGAAAGGAATGAAATCCATTCTTAAGCTGTCCTTTTGGGGACGGTTTCCAATCACAGTAGCAGTCCTATGGGGGGCGTGCGTCTACGGTCAGGCTTATTCCATTTCGGGGAGAGCTTTCAACGAAGCTGGTAAGAAATTTGGGCCTGTTCGGATCGTTTTATATGATCTGGATAAGAGGAAGGTTATTGAAATGGAAACGCCGTCTAATGGGAAATTTAAATTTAAAAATATTCCTGATGGAAATTATACCATGAACGTTTATGGTGAAGGTGGTTATGGGGCCACTAAGAATTTTGCTGTCAGTGGGGCGAATATTTCTGATGTTAATCCAGCATTGAATCCAAACTTGGATCAAGTCCAAGTTAGTGTAAAAAATATGGAGAACGGAGCGAAGTCTAACTGGAAGAAAACTCCAGGTGCTGCTGAATTCATTATTTATCGAGATAATAATGAAGTGGGAAGGACAAGTGAAACATTTTATTTAGA
>CAWVTW010000106.1:0-4738 GCA_963933175.1 uncultured bacterium | reverse complement strand
TGTTGTTGTTGTTGTTGTTAATTAAATCTTATCATTACTTTTTAAAAGGAATGAGAGCTGCAGTGTTGGCTTTATATGTTTGGTATTCATCTAGATTCCCCCATTTCTTATCAGCACTCTCTTCTAGCAGATTTATACCACTTACCCTGGTCAGCATCAGGATGACGAATAGCGGTGAAATCAAGGTCGCATATTGCCAACCTGAAAGTACCGGAAAGGATATTACCGCCATACCGATCCAAATCAGAATTTCGCCGAAATAATTTGGATGGCGTGATATAGACCAGAGGCCTGTTGTAATAAACTGCCCATGGTTGGAGTCTTTCTTCCTGAACTGCCTTTTCTGTTCATCGGAAATCACCTCAAATAAAAATCCGATGACCCAAATAATTCCGCCAATACCTAAAAATAAAACACCATTTATATCTGGATTATTTAGAATTAAAGTCAAAGCATTAGCCGTTGTCAGAAAAACCCATAACGCTGAAAGACTGAAAAACATCAAAAATTTGAAAAAGGATTTTTTGGCTTCAGAAAATCTTTTATCTTCGCCCACATGAAAGACCCGAATAAGTAAAAATAAACCTAGGCGCAATGCCCAGATGAGGACCATTGCAGCAATAATTTTAGAGAGCAATGACAGTGCATTACTTTCACTCGCAATATATACCGCCAAACCGGTCATGGCAAAATATGCTACTGTTCCGGTGATATCATAAAATTTTTCCGTCTTTGCAAAGAATGAAGGTAAAAAAAATATCCAATGAATAAGGAAACCTATTCCCACTATGAACATTAATGCTGGAAATCCAGCAAAAGATGGACCACTATAAGACCCTGCCCAAGCAAATGCTCCTGCGATGATGACTGAAATGATTGAAATAAAAAGATCCCGCATGTTTACATACCCTTATTTAATTGAATGACATTTAATTTTTGCAGCAAGGATGCAAATAGACACCCCAAATCAATTTCAAACCAACGGTGGGCAAAATTCGTATTATTAGGTGTTTTATGATGATTATTTTGGTAGAGTTCACCCATCATCAGTAAATCAACAGGCAATGTATTCTTTGAATTATCTTTGAGTTCCTTGAAATTGCGATAGCCAATTAGGTGGCCGAACCAATTGACGATAAATCCATGAATAGGTCCCATAAGAATATGTAATGGAATTAAAAAGAAATACCAAGGGGAAGGCGCGAAAACCCAATAGATACTAATGTAGAAAAATATAAATAGCGCCCGTACTGGTAATAATTCGGCAATTTTTTCCAAAGTTGGCCAACGGGGTACATCCGCAATTCTGATTTTATTATGAAACAGCTGGTTAACAAGATCACGGTACTCTATAAAGGTTCTCTTATTAAATTCAAAAATATTTTTTATATACTTTGGTGAATGAGGATCTCGAACCGTATCAGCATAGGCATGATGTCTACGGTGCATAATGGCATAAGCAGCTGGATTTAAAAAAGAAGAACCTTGGGTAATAAATGTGAAAATATAAAATACCTTCTCCCAGGTCGGACTCATCGTGTACAACCTATGAGATGCATAACGATGGAGAAAAAAAGTTTGAAAGAACAGGGACAAGTACCAATGGGCGATAATTATTACCAGGATAATCATATCAAATTGAATTAAACTACTTTTAAGTTTATAAATGCTATTGGCTTCAAATCATTCTGCGCAATTAAAGATTTCAATTGTGTTAATGGCTCATTTAAAAATTTAAAGCTTAAAACATAATTGGCAAAATGTATGCCGATACGTTTTTGCGTTAGCGTATCAGGGTGAATCTTAGTCGCTTTAGCTGAGTTTACATAAAATATTTTCATTCAGAATTACCTTTAACAAATAAATAATGAGACACGCCCCATTCATTGCCATGATTGATTCCAAATAATTCCGCGCAGGACATAAAAAATATTCGCCATCTTTGCCACCATATTTTAGCGTTTTTATGACCGTAAGTTCTCGAGAATATATCAATAATATGTGCTTTGTGCTGATCCATTTTGTCCAACCAAGCCCAAGACGTTTGGCTGTAATGAGCGCCTGAAATACGCCATACATTTTCGATATTTAAATCTTCTTGAAAATGAAGCAGAAGCCGGTGCGAAGGCATAAGACCTCCACTAAAAAACTCTCTGGACATCCAATCGCCGGCCCCTTTATCTTCGAATGGATATACCAAAAGTTTATGAGAAAATATGTGAACGAATAGTTTGCCTTCAGGTTTTAAAAAACCGTGAATTCTCCGTAATAATTCCTGATAGTTTCGCATGTGTTCAAACATTTCAACTGATACGACTCTATCAAAAATATCATCTGTCTTGAAATTATTCATATCTGCTGTGATCACATTTACGTTTTTTATTTTACTTTCACGGCAACGATTTTGAATATATTCTCCTTGGTCATGTGAATTACTGACGGTAGTAATGGTTGCATTAGGGAGTAGTTTGGCCATGAAACATGTTAATGAACCCCACCCACTGCCCAATTCTAATATGTTCATTCCATCTTTCAAATCTGCTCGCTCACATGTGATATCTAACATTACTTTTTCAGATTGGTCTAAAGTAGAAATGCCTTCTGGCCAATAGCCAGAACTATACTTTAAATGCTTTCCCAATACCTGTTCAAAAAAATCTGGCGGGACTTCATAATGCTGTTCATTTGCTTTTTCCGGCACCAACGCAATAGGGCTTTGTTTTAATTTTGCAACCCATAAGTGATGATGCTCTTCAAGTGCTTCGTTACCCATTTCTTTTGCCCAATCCAGCCTTTTTCTACACAAGCTCCTGATCCCAAGACGAATTAAACTATCTGGAAGTATTCCTTTTTCAGCTAATTGAATTAATGATTTCAACATAATTAATAATTGATTTTGATTTCGCGTGCTCCCGGCTTGGAAAATACGAATTGATAATCGCCGATGTGTCTTTCTCGAAACCCTGCTTCACAATAAACGAAGTAAAAATCCCACATTTTTATAAAGGCACTTGAAAAACCTAATCCCTTTATACTGGCTATACTGGATTGGAAATTTTCTCGCCAAATCTTAAGTGTTGTTGCATAGTGAACACTAATATCTTCTAGATGAACTATTGATAAATCGGTATATTTTTTCATTGTTTCTGTAACCTGTGATACAGAGATTAAACAAGAACCAGGGAAAATATATTTCTTTATAAAATCGACCGAATTTTTATATGCGTCAAAATTCTGGTCATTATACGTAATGCCCTGCATGATAAAAAGTCCATCATCCTTAAGCAAAGATGAGACTGCTTTAAAGAATACCGGTACATATTCATGTCCAACTGCTTCAATCATCTCGATAGAAACAATTTTATCAAATTGGCCTGTAAGCTTACGGTAATCATCCTTCAGCAGGGTAATCCTATCAGTTAAATCTTCCTGATTGATGCGCTCTTTCGCCAATTCATATTGCGCGTCCGAAATAGTGGTTGTAGTTACTTTGCATCCGTAATGTTTCGCCGCATGAATAGCAAAGCTACCCCAACCAGTGCCAATTTCCAGCACGGAATCCCCGTCTGTCAATTGAAGCTTCCGACAAATACGATCTAGCTTTTCCACTGATGCTTCTTGCAAAGTACTAGATTTATTATTAAATACACCACACGAGTAAGTCATAGTTTCATCCAACCATAACTGATAAAACTCATTGCTTAAATCATAATGTGCGAGGATATTTTTTTTACTGCCATCTAATGAATTTTGACGAAGACTGTGTATGTAATTATTAACCGGTTTAAATAATCTTGCCCATCCAGAGTCTAGTTGATTCATGACATCTTTATTCTGAATAACAATCCGGATAAGCGAAACCAGATTATTTGATTGCCAATATCCGGCTGTATAAGATTCAGTAACACCCAATAATCCACCGCTACCCATAAACACATAAAACTCAGGAGAAAATATTTCGACGTTGGCTTTAAGCTCGCTTCTATCATCTCCAAAATGATATTCTTCGTCACCATCTGATATTCTTAAATATCCAAATTGCAGTTGCTCGAATTTCTTTAAAATAATCTTTTTAAAAAATTTTGCCAAAAATGACGGCTTTTTAATTGCCATTAGTCTATCTGCGGCTAAATCTACACGTCTATTGTCCTTCACTTATATGCTCCTTTTTTAATTTATTTGGATGGGTGATAAAAGGTGCTCCCTTAAGCCACAATTTGAGTGCCTGCCAATGGATTCTAAATACAATAAAGAAGGTTATAAATGGGAATCTTAACAGGTGCATCGCTAAATTTTTCAAATTTAGGGGAGCCCTTTGCAAAATTAAGGTTGCATCAAATACCTTATGGTTGGATTTGAAATTTTTCATATTAACAGTCAGGGAGTCTTTCGGCGACGTAAAGAACCATTCATAATCATGATCCATTTCCCAAAACGGGCTTACATGTAACCGTTTATCTAGGCTTGCAGAAAGATCATCTTTACCCTGAGATTTTTCCCAAATAAAATAAGTATATCTCTCCTGCCAAGGCGTATTAGTCACTTCAGCCATAATCAATTCTACTTCTTGGTCATTTTTATCAAAACAGTAATAGAAACTGACAGGATTAAAACAATAACCAAAGTACCTTAAATGGGCCAAAATACGAATAGGGCCGTTCAATATTTTACCCGTTTTCTCACGCACTGTGTTACGAACTGCTTCATCCAAAGATTGATTCACATTGCCATGATAGTC
>CAWVTW010000105.1:0-4739 GCA_963933175.1 uncultured bacterium | reverse complement strand
GCATAAAGGTCAAAAGAAATGGGACCAATCCTGTTTTTAGAAATGGAATTCAAGAGCCATATTTCTGCCCCAAGGTCCATTCGTTTAAAGGATGAATTATACCCCACATGTTCCTGCATCCATGTATCCCAAGCTGGATCCTTAGATACAAAGCGATCCTGACCTTTAAAAGTATAATTTAATTCTGTACGGATCCGGAGTTGGTTTGGAATCATATCCAATTCACCCCCAGCACGAAAAAATAATCCCAGCCCTTGATCAAATTTATAGGTATTGCCAATCTGACTTGTAATGGAATCCGGATTTGTATGCCCCCCGGAAAAAAGTCCAACTGGTGTATTTAAAATTTCCGGTGTGCTGAATTTAATCAGCGTTTGGAAATACATCCGCCCTTTCTTATTGCCTTTTAACCCCGAGTTCCCGTAGACACCAAGGGACCATCTGCTAACGCCATTACCGATTTTTGCCTCGGTGAATTGCTTTGATCCAACTGCTTTAAAGGAAGACAATGTTTTTCCATAGGGTATAGCTAAAAAGATCTGTGCATAAAGCGCATTAGTATTGCCGTCCGTTGCCCAAGTCGGCTTTCCTTTCAATAATATTGTTGCACCCACCGTTACATCATTCACGCCGGACCCCGATTGTTCACTGGGATAATAATAGGAGACTAGATCAAATAAAGAGACTGTATCTTTCCCGATATCCTGTGGAATAAACCGTGCATCAACAAGAAGATTATTCAGTGGGTCATTACCAGCATGGGTGGCCCACAAAACAGAAAATTCACTGCTCTTTTTATAAAAAGTTTCATAAATAGCACTGAGCGTATCTTTTAATCCTCTTCTTAATCCAGAATAATTGCTCGAATTGATAAAATCATAAAAATCACTTTTTGCATTTGTATGATAATTCAAAAGAACATCTACATCATCCATCCCTTTAATAGAATAATCTGTAATCGATCGGTCAATGGTGTAAGAATCCAGGATAGGCACGGACACACTTAATGTAACTTCATTGGATAGCCCATATTCAACCATAAATGTTTTACCAGTTGTTTTTTTGTCTTTGGATTCCAAATACAAGCCCGAAGGAGAAACGCCTTTTGATGTATCTATGAGCTGAGCGCCAAAAACGGGTAAAGAGAATCCATAATCTGAATTGAATCGAGTGAGCCATTCTTCAATCGTATTCACAGAATCCACCATTAAAGAGCCGTTGTGGTAAAGGTCATAATTGGAAGAAAAACGTACAGAATCATTATGGGTTAAATTGTCAAAATAATGTCGTCCGATTCCCCTAAGATCAAAAGATTGTTCCTTCAAATCCCATTTTGATTCAGAAATACTGCTTCCATAAGAGAAACGGAATACATTGCTTGGAACTGTTGGAAGAATCTGCCCAAATAGAATATCTGCCATGAATAGAAGAACGAAACCTCGTTGCATCAATAGATCAAAAATGGTTGTCTAAATTCGTTGAATTTGTAGACATCATGAACCCATTGGGACGGCAAATAATCTGGCGATTTCTTTTGTGCAGCCAACAATCTTAACAAGTCCGAACCAAACAACTTATCAATATATCCATCTGCTTTCCACTGAAATTCCAGGGGGTGAAGTTGGTTGATCAACATTATTAATGTTGTTGCAGTCGTTATTGGATTAAACTCATCTCGGTCTGTGATGGTTAATTGAATTCCACTGCAAGATTGACCGTCGTATTGGGGAATGCGTGTATGATAGATGGATCCAGTGGGACGATAATTCACTGCTTTGAATTCAACACCCTTCAAATTCTGATCATTGAGTTTCTCTAACAGAAATGACGCGCCCAGCCAAGGTGAACCAACAATCATATAAGGTGTTTCCGTTCCAAAGCCAATATTCATATTGGTGCCCCGGAAAAGGTCCATCCCAACATAGGCGAGCAAACTCTCTTCGTTTCGAAGAAACGGTGTTGGATGGCGCCAAGGAATTTTCGTCTCATTATACCACATTTCACGATCCCAATTTGACATAGGCACCACAGTAAGATCAACCCGTTTCAGATCTTTGATCCATCCCATTTCATTAATCAGAATGGATGCTTCACCCAAGGTGAGACCATGACGGATTGGAAAAAGGTGGTAAGATTCATAAGATTGAAATTCTGTTCGCGGTATTGGTCCATCCACTATATCACCCCGTAAAGGATTTGGACGATCCAGGACCATCACCGGTATTCGCCTCTCTGATGCAGATTCCAATAATTTTGACATGGTGGTCATCATAGTAGTATACCGTGAACCCGTATCTTGAAAATCAATCAAAACTAGATCCACCTTATCCATGATCCAATGCGGTGGATGAACATATTTACTGAACATATCAATAATAGGTGCGCCGTGGACAGGATCAATTTGCTCTCGTCCAACCAGGGTTGCCCGACTATCGTCAATACCCCAGACCCCATGCTCAGGCGCTAATAAGGCAGACACCTTTATATCTGGTGCATTCTTCAAAAGATCTAAAATATGGTCACCATTTCTATTTACTGCAGTTTGATTGGTAAAAATGGCGATGGATTTCCCTGCTAATGGTTTAAAATCCATTTGTTCAAGTATATCTAATCCCGTATAAACCTGATTGAAAAACGATAGGTCCGGAATCTCCAATAAAGTGGAATATTCATATGAATGACGGGATGAGTCCTGTCCCAAAGAAATTGTACAGACAAGAAATAATAAAAGTTTGTGCCGGAATCGCTTCATATTCTTATTTAAAATTAGTCGGAAAGGATGGGAATCTAAATAAGAAACTAAAATTTTAATTCAAAGGGTTGATTTTAATATTTAATATCACCACATTCATTATATCTATGAGCGACACAAATAATAATAACACCGGCGGATTCGCCAAAACGACCGATTTCAAATGGCTTGGGATTGGCCTTTTAGTTTTTATCCTGATTGCTTTTATAATGCCAACCCCAGAATCCATGACCCTGAAATCCCAGGAGCTCTTTGGACATGACGCATCTTTGGATGTCACCATGAAAGCAAATCATATTCAGGTCACGATGGCATTACTTGCTACCTGCGTGGTTTTCTTTGCAACGGAAGCGGTCCCAATGCCTGCAGTGGCTCTTCTGATTGGATTGGTGCAACTCTTTTTTGGGATTACAGCCCCAAAAATGATTGCAGTGACTTATGCTCACGATGCAGTTTGGTTTATTGCCGGATCTTTGGCTTTAGGTGCTACATTAGTGAAATATGGTCTCGATAAGCGAGTCGGTATGTTGGTTGTAAACCTGGCCGGCACCAAAACTCGAAAAATTGTAATCGGCATTCTTCTTGGAACAGCAATTCCCACAGCATTTGTGGGCGAACATGCAGTTGCAGCTATGTATGTTCCCATCGCTATGGCACTGTATACATTAACAAATAAATCTATACCCGCCCCTCGGCTTGGAACTTTACTCATGATCACCATTGCTGTAGGCTGCATGATCGGTGGACCCATGAGTCCAACTGGCGGTGCAAGAAATGCACTCATGATTGGTTTTCTCAGCAATATGGGAGTTGATGTTTCTTTTATGCAATGGGTTACGATGGGTGTTGCTTATACAATTGTCATGTCTGCTGTAATGGCATTTCTCCTTCCACTCCTTTTTAAGCCAGAAGTAGATGATTTAAGTGAAGCTGTCGATTTCTTAAAGAAAGACCTAGAAAAACATGGTGCAATGACCGGCAAACAAAAATTAGTTGCTGCCATTATGGGATTGGTAGTTTTTCTATGGATCACAGATAAATCTTTGGTGGCAAGTGTATTGGGATTCCCCCTGGGATTAGGAGGAATTGCCATATCTGGTGCAGTTCTTTATATGCTTTGTGGGCTCACATCCTGGAAAGATTATGAAGATAAGGTTAGTTGGGGCGTAATTGTTCTTTATGCCGGTTGTATCAGTTTGGGAACAGTTTTTAAAGTCACAGGTGCATCCAGTTGGTTTGCTGATCAAATTATGAATATAGTGGCACCATTAGGCCTTAATTCAGGTGTTGGACTTGTAATACTCATGTGCTGTATTGGAGCGGTTCTTACAAACCTTATGAGTGCCGGTGCAACGGTAGCTGTTATTGGTCCTGTTGTATTGGATATGGCAGTCGCTTCTAACACAAATCCCGTTCTCGTTGGTGTTGGCCTTGCCATTGCAACATCAATGGCCTATTGGTTAGTTATTGGAACACCTGCCAGTTCCATTGTCTATGCCAGCGGACAATTAGAATCCAAAGACTTTATTCGAATGGCAACCATCGGTTGGCCTATAGCACTCGTAACTTTATCCGTGATTATTGTGCTATACTGGGTTGGTGTATTGGGAATAGATCCTGCAGGGACGGGATTTTAAAGGAGCTATAATATGTATATTGCAATCATTGTTGTGCTTATTGGATTATTGATCTACGGATTAACTGATAAACAAGAAAAGAAACATGTTAAACTTGACTCAGATCTTGCAGAAGATATGGTGCAAAGAGAAGAAGACGCCAATGCCGATATTGTTTCATATGGACAAGTTCAGGAAAGGAAAGGTCAACTCAATGAGTTGATTGATGCCAATCTTGGAGAACATCCTGAACAATCTGCACAACTGAAAGATATTATCGAAGATTGGGCAAATCTCAAGATCGAATCATTTGAGAATCGCCGTTCCTGGGTTCGGAGTCCGGGACAAAAGAAAACAGATGATTAAGTAAT
>CAWVTW010000104.1:0-4831 GCA_963933175.1 uncultured bacterium | reverse complement strand
CCCCCTACCGGGCGGAAGTTAAATATTCATTATATATATTTTTGAACCATCTATAAGATATATAAACACTTCCAATTATGAGAATTAAATATATCATTGGAGCACTATGAATGCTTTTATAGAATTCTGTGTTATTTATCAGCAACCACATTGCAGTTGATAAAAAACCAGCGAAAACCAAACATCTAGAAAGTAATTGACCCACAAAATGATTTAACCTATTTAAGCTTTTAGGAAATTTATAAAACAATGAAATCCAACTTTGTTTTTTTCCAATGTAAACATATCCTATAAAATGACTAAAACTATACCCCTTTTCACTTGGCACTAAATTAAACGTTTGAAAGGTTGCAAGATAGTAGGCGTAAATCACATATATACTTAAAGCTACAATAACAACAAGCAAAGGAGTCCAACCAAAACCAAAAATTGAAACTAATGGATTTGCTTCCTTGCCTAAATCTGGTGTATGTCGGTAGGTTGAAAATGCATCAAACCATCTGGTCAATAATATCCAAATAGTTGTTATTGTAAACTTTAGTTTTTTATTCATCTTTAAAATTTAATGTTGGTAGATATGTTTCTGTTCATAATAAGTATAATTATTAAATAAAGTTCAATAATATAAAAATATCCACCCATCGGGTTATGAACCTGCCATAATGTTATAATCCTATCACCACTCAAATGGACCATCCACCACTTTCCAGAAATAAAGCGATGCTACAGTTCGAAAAGGTTTCCACTTTTCAGCTCTTTCTGTCATGGTTTTTGGTGTAGGCAATTCTTTTAATTTAAAATACTGTTGAAACCCTTTTTGAACACCCAGGTCGCCAGAAGGGAAAACATCTGGTCGATTTAAAGTAAACATGAGGAACATTTGTGCTGTCCAGGGGCCTACACCTTTGATCGCAACTAATTGTTCCATAATAGCATCATTAGAAAGATTGCCCAAGTTCTTATAATCAATGGCCCCGTCTAAGAAAGCTTGGGATATATTCTTGATGTATTTTGCTTTGGCGTTTGAGAGCCCAACAGAACGAAGAATTTCATGGTCTGTTTTTAATACATCATCCGGGGAAGGATAATCCTTTCCGTGATACAATGCAATAAATCTATCCGAAATGGTTTTAGCAGCCTTTCCGCTTAACTGTTGATAAATAATGGCGCGAGTCAGCGAACGGTAATAATCTGTTTCCGGTTTCAGGTCTTCTATCTGAAATGCATCCAAAAGCGGTACCAGCTCTGGATCTAATTCTCTTAAAGCGTTTACCGCTTTTTGAATTGAAAGCCCTTCAGGCTTTTTTGCAGACATATATTTGCATTCCGCTTTCTTCATCCATAGAAGTGCCATCGTAATCACCAAATTTTTCATTGATTACCAGGCCAGCACTACTGATTAGAATATCCATAAAATGCGGATAGAACATACGCATGCTGTATGTGTACTTATCCAAATCTAATTCACCATCCCGTTCCAATCGCCATGTTAAGGAATTGACTTGGGTCTCTTGATCAAATTCATTTGACTCCATAATCCTGCACCGATTTTCATCAAAGTTAAAGTAAGGTGTTGCAGGAAATAACCTACCTTCTTCACGATATAAAAAAGATGGATCAGGAATAAAAATGGAGACCAAAAAAGTACCATTATCAGTTAAGTGATTATGGACCGACTGTAGACACCGGCTCGCATCATCATCCGTCAAGTTATGTAGAAATGAATTAAATCCAATAAAGATGAAATTAAAAGATTGTTCTAAATAAAATTGTCGCATGTCATGATGAAGAAATGTAGCTTGATCTCCACATTTATGAATGGCTCTATGCAAGAATGCATCACTGCTATCAATTCCAGTATAATCTAGCCCAAGGTCTAAAATAAACTTTGCCAATCTACCGGTTCCGGCGGCTAATTCTAAAACGGGTCCCCCGGCTTTTTTCGCAAGGGTGGTAATTAGATCTTTATCATAACTGTAATTTTGGTGAATAGCATCATAGAGATCCGGTTTTGTATAAATATCAACCATGGTTATACACTACCTTGGTTCCAATGCCACAAAAGGCACAGAATTCACAAGATGCAGAAATACAACTTCTAATTCAGGACAACTAGATCTTTGGTTGTCTTATTCAAAACCTCACAATCATCTTCGTTGATGATCACGTCGTCTTCTATACGAACACCACCCCATCCCGCAATATATATCCCGGGTTCGATGGTCATGACATTGTTTACTTCCAAAATGGATTTACTTTCCGGATTAAACCTTGGGGACGTATGAATCTCTAATCCCAGTCCATGACCTGTGCCATGAGTATAATATTCACTATAGCCCATTTCTTTAATATAGTCTCGGGTTGAAGCGTCCACCACATTACAGGCAACACCTGACTTGGCTGTATTGCACCCGCGTTGCTGGGCTTCTTTTACAATAGCATAGACTTCCTGATGTTTTTCTGATGCTTTACCCACCACAGGGGTACGAGTCATATCCGCATGATATCCGCCATATTTCGCAGCTGCATCAATAACAATAAAATCTCCAATTTGGAATTCCCGGTCCGTTGGAATTGCATGAGGTAAAGCACCATTGGGTCCAGTGGCTACAATAGGAGAATAAGCTTCCCCTTCTGCATATTCACGGTATTTGGAAACCATAGTATTGGCAACCTGTTTTTCCGTAAAACCCGGACGAAGCATGGGAAGGATCTCTTCATATACTTTATCAGTGACTTCCACAGCCGTACGCAAGCAGGATAATTCATGTTCATCTTTAACGGCTGCCAGGTCTTCAAGGATCATGGATGAATTTTCCCATTTCGTATTAGGAAATGCTTCTATCATGTTTCCATATTGGGCAAAACTCATATGGTCACCTTCAAATGCCAACTTGAAACCATTTGGATTTAGATTGTTTTTCCTAATCTGAGAAAAGTGAGAACTCATATCGATGAATCGTTCAAACCCTTTCACCTGTGCCTTGGATTGCTCAATATATCGGCCATCCGTGATAAAATATTGACCGGATGGAGTTACTAAACAGGATGCGGCGGAACCAGTAAAGCCTGAGATATATCGAATATTGGTTAGATTAGTGATGAGGATGCCATCCAATCCTTTTTCTGCAAGAACGTTTTTCAAGTTTTCCTGACGCGTTGTATAAATTGTATTGTTCATGATAGAATTAATCCTTTTGAAATTTCGCAATTAATGTTTCAAGAATGTCTCGTTCCAATGAAATTGATTCGGGACTTTCCCCTTTTTCTTCTAAAGCATCCAAAACTTCCAATGCCTGGTCAAATAACCCTTGATTCTTGAGGACCGCAACTAAAGTAAATGTAGCCAATCGAGAACTAACCTGTAATGGTTCTGTCCGTTGATCTAATAAAGGTTTAGGAACAATGTTGGGCTCCGGAGGCAACGCGATCTTTTTAGGTGCCGCTTGGCCCTTAGTGTCTCTTTTTGGCTTCAGAATCTTTTTCTTTGGTTTTTTATCATCGCCTGGTTCAACTTTTTTAATAAATGCATGGGCCGTTTCATTTTCTGGATCCAATTCTAATACATGCTTCCATGATTTTAAAAGACGATTGGGTGCGCGCCCCAAAACTGTTTGGATCTCACACAACATTTTAGCGGCAGCAAGGTGGTCATCTGAAAATAATAGAACCTGTTCCAAAGCCGTTTCAGCTTCTTTCAGATTTCCTGCTAATTTTTCTATTTGAGCCAGGATAAATAAACCGGCAGAATCATTTTGATGATGTTTTAAACCAATATCACAAACTTTTTTTGCTCTTTTTAGATCATTTTGGTTTAAATATAAGTTCGCCAATACAGGAAATAAAATTGTATCAAAATGATCAGCAAAATAGAGCTCGAGTTCAATTTGGTTATTAAGATTCATATTGCCACCGGTTGGTGTTAACCCAATCTGTGATATAATCGATAGTGTCTTGGACTGGAGTACCGGGCCCAAACAGTTTCCCTACACCTTCTCTTTCTAATTCTACCATATCTTTCTTTGGAATAATCCCACCTCCAACTAAAAGCACATCGTCTAACCCTTTTTCTTTCATGAGATCAAGCACATTACGAAAAATTGTATTATGTGCATTATTTAAACTGGAGAGGGCAATTGCATCTGCATCTTCCTGTTGTGCCGCAGAAACGATCATTTCCGGTGTTTGACGCAAACCGAGGTAGATCACTTCCATGCCGGCATCACGATAGGCTGCTGCTAATACCTTTATACCGCGGTCGTGACCATCCAGCCCGGGCTTAGCCATAATAATTCTAATTTTACGATCCATAGACACGAAAATTAATGCCGGTCTCTCTCACTTCATACCCAAGATTCTTCAAGCGCTGGGCGCATTTTAATTCCTTTAGATTCGGTGTAAATTTAAAAGTCAAATGACAAAGGTTTAGTACCAGCCCAAAAAAATGAGAAGACACTACGTTCTAGATGAAAGTTGTGCCTGGACATTTTTTCGAAAACTAATGCTAATAAAATTAATATTATAATTATATAAAATAGGGCAGTAATGGGTTACCATATTTTAAAAACGGATACAATAGACCTTACACATATTCATGATCTAAATCAACATGCTCTCCCGGCCGTCAGCAGCATTACGCTCAATGATATGACTCAATTTCTTGAAATGGCTGATTATTTCCGGGTTATCAAAGTAAAAAATGATATTGCTGGATTTCTCATAGCGCTGGCACCGGGAAAAGATTATCATAGCCCTAATTACAAATGGTTTGAAAAAAAATACTCTCAATTCATGTATGTTGATAGAATTGTTATTGACCCGTCTTTCCAAA
>CAWVTW010000103.1:0-4840 GCA_963933175.1 uncultured bacterium | reverse complement strand
AGATTTGTGATCGCCTGGTTCGATGGTGTTGTATCACAAAAGATCCATTCATCAATTGACATGGGATTCAATATGACCGGCATGCGGTTATGGATGTGTCTAATCTCATTTTGTGGTGAGGTTGTAATAACAGTATAGGAATGGATAATTTTGCTTGTGGATGATTCCCAGGTTGTCCATAAGCCCGCCATGGGCAGGAGTTTGTTTTCGGGATGGGAAATATAAAAAGGTTGGCTGCCACCGCTTTCCTTTTTCCATTCGAAATAACCGTCGGCGATAACCACACATCTATTTTGATTAATCAAATTTTGAAAAGATGGTTTTTCTGTGAGTGTTTCAGATCGCGCATTAATCATTTTGGGTCCAATAGATTCATCTTTAGACCAGCTTGGGATCAATCCCCATTTCATGGGTTTTACAATTCGCGATTTCCCATCACCAATAAGGATGGGAGATGTTTGAGTAGGTGCTATATTAAAACTGGGATGAAAATTGTCATCATACCATTCCTCGATAGCCAATTCTTCAATAATAGATTGCATATCTCGAGTGAGTGTTTTGCGTCCGCACATGTTGAAATCTACTGAAAAAACACTACCATTAATCTCGTAATATTAATCTACCAATTTTGCTTGGGTAGATTTTTTTATTTTTTAAGATTTTAATTTTCATTTATTTTTTTCATCGTAAATATTTGTCAACTTTGTGACTTAATAATTAAGATTTTAGGTATAATATGTATAAACTAGTTTTACTTCGCCATGGTGAAAGCCAATGGAATTTAGAAAATCGTTTCACTGGTTGGACCGATGTGGACCTTACTGAAAAAGGTGAATCGGAAGCACGATTATCCGGACAACTTCTGAAAAAAGAAGGATTTATTTTTGATGTAATCCATACTTCAGTATTAAAACGTGCGATTCGCACTATGAATATTTGTCTGGATGAAATGGGTGTTGAGAATATTCCAACCTATTATAACTGGCGATTAAACGAACGCCATTATGGTGCACTGCAAGGGTTGAACAAAGCTGAAACTGCTGCACAATATGGTGATGAACAGGTCCATATTTGGCGCAGGAGTTATTCTACGCCGCCACCTAAATTGGAATTGGATGATAAGCGTCACCCAAGGTTTGATGAAAAGTATTCTGATTTGACACCTTCTGAATTGCCCGCATCAGAATGTTTAAAAGATACTGTGGATCGGTTTTTACCTTATTGGCTTGAAACGATTAAACCAAAAATTGAATTGGGAAAGCGAGTCCTCATTGTAGCCCACGGGAACTCATTACGTGCATTGGTCAAGTATCTAGATAAAGTATCTGATGAAGAAATCCTGGGACTCAATATTCCAACAGGTGTTCCACTTGTGTATGAATTAGATGAAAACTTAAATCCAATTAGACATCACTATTTGGGAGATCAGGAAGCAATTGCAAAAAAAGCTGCAGAAGTTGCAGCGCAGGGGAAGGCTAAATGACTACCTAAATATTATTTAAAAATCCGGTTAAGTTCGCCAGAGAGTCTTACACCGCCTTGAAGTAACCGCTGTTCCAATAATCCTTTATTATAATAGAAATATTCCCACTTTAAATTATTCCCGGAAAAATCATAGCATTGATTTCGCAAATTCTTTGATTCGTTTATATAAACCATCAAGGAATCTCCTTGCCACTTTCGAATATCACCATAATCTATATTCAATAATAAATAATCCGTGTATTCAGAATAACTCAAATTTTGGTACTGGATCAATTTGCTATCCCAAATGCTGTGAAGGTTTGTTTCTTCTCCAAACCATTTGATCTTTTTGTCATTTCCACCGCGGTCTTTACCATTCCCAACATGAAGCGGTTGATGAAGATCACCAACCAGATGAACCAAAAATTTTAGAGCAATTTTCTTTTCTTCCTTTGATGATTTTTTATTTTTCAAAGTCACAATGAATTCATTCACTTTTTCTATGGCATTTCCAGTGTGTTTCCCTGTCTCATACTTTTCTCCATCAGGAATCGTACACCAGTGCCAATCATAAGCATGTTTCCAATTCGGATCTGATTTTATTTCATCAGCCCAGGTACTAACTCGTGATAAATCATTGTGCCCCAGGATTTTTTTAATTTGCATATTGGCATTTTTGGTCAGGTATTTTTCCGCAACTTTTCCAACAATGCGATGCCCGGTATTTCCCCAAGCCATCAATGGTTGGATGGAGAATAATGAGATCAATAGGAGTTGTAATAGTATTTTCATTTTAAAAGGTGTTTAATATTGTTAAGGTTTCCATCAATATTTTTACTTGGATCAATACCAAGAATATGTGCTATCATGGGGTAAATATTAACATTCTCAAATGGTTCAGTTACAATATCTTTTTTAAATGCAGGGCCTTGAGCAATAAAAAGGGCATGCATACTTTTTAATTGATTATCATAGCCATGCGTTCCTCCAGTGGGGACATATTTCCCGGCAGTTGATGAACTGCTTATGGCCTGGTTTTGGATATACCATCCTTCATCAGCGATTATCAATGCATCTTTAATTCGATGGTGGTTTTTGAAATGAAACCGCTCAGGAATATCACTTTTTAAGTAAACTGAAATATGTTCAGCTTTTTTTAATTGGTCCACCGCCGGTTCTATAATATTTTTTCTCTTACTGTACAAAAATGCATAAGGGCCGGACCCTTCCTGGATGATTTGGCTCATATCGGTATACGCCGAAAGATTGACAGTTCTTTCAGAACTGATTTCAGCCATTCCATGGTCAGCAACTGCAATAATATTTAAATTATTTGAGATTGGTAACTGCTCTAGTTTTGAGATCAGATCTCCAAATAAAGAATCTAAATGTGATACCACTGCCTCGGTTTCTTGACTTCTAGGCCCAGTCTCATGTCCAGTCCAATCTGGTTCATGAAAATACAATAAACAAAACCTTGGCCTTTCTTTTAATGGGAGCGAGAACCAGGATACAATAGAATCAATCCTCGCTTCAAACGGGAAATTATGTTCATACTTTTTCCATTTACTTGGATAGATTCCACCGATGGGTGCTTCTGTTCCCACCCAAAAGTAGGATGCTGTCTTTAGACCTTGTTTTTCAGCGGTGACCCAAATGGGCTCCCCGCCATAAAATTTGGGGTCTTGTACTTTTGATCTGTCACTTAAAGTATAGTTGTCATCTAATTCTGCATCATAAAATTGATTTCCAATTAAGCCATGATTTTCCGCATACATTCCCGTGGCAATGCTATAATGATTGGGAAATGTTTTAGAGACAAATACGGGAATCAATCCTTTTGCTCGAACGCCATTTTTAAAAAACCTGTCCATATTGGGCGTATCAAACCAATCTAGATAATCTGCCCGAAAACCATCAAAGGAAATAAGTAATACATAGGAATCATCCTGATGATTTTCACAGGATGAAAAAACAATAAAAAGAATTAAAAGGTAGCGAATTGAAAATTTCATTTATTTGAAAGGTATAAATCCTAAAATCATTTCGGGATATTTATCTGTGGCCACTAGAAATCCCCTATCATCAAGACGAACAAGCCCTTCCCAGTTTCTTGAAGCTTTTTCATCCAGTTCTATTTGAATAGGCTCCCGTCCGGATAATTGAATTTTATCTTCATTGAATTCAAATTCAATAAGACGTTCAACTACATCAGAATTTTGATGAGATTTCCCTTCTTTAATTTTCATAACAATTGGGTCAGGTGCAGGTTTTAGATGTTTAGCATCACCGGGCCAAAAGTAATTTATTGCCCAGAAATGGTTTTGGTCATCGATCTGTGATACATCTGTTATTCTGTATTCAATATTTGGGAATTCAATTTTAGATACGGAAAAATCCGCTAATGATACCCGATATTGCCACACAGATTTTTGTAGGTTTATTCCCTGGGTCTCATAAAAGAGAATAACATGATCATTATGGATCAACAGACTTTCAAATGTCATATTATTCACCTGGATGGGCGTTTCTAACTCTAAAAGATTTTTATTAGGAATTGTAACCTCTTTTGTAGTTGGGTCAATAGTTCCCCAGGCTAAATATCCCCGCATAGTTTCATCATCTTTTGATTCCAGAGTTATGTAAACGTTATTCCCATTAAAAGCGATGGCTTCCAATCCTTCAAATCCCCGGATGGATTTTGAATAATCTGGTGTATGGAATGCTGGTTGTTTTGGTTCAATAGGAATTCGATCTTTTTTCTCAAGTGCATTCAGGATCTCATCTTTCGAGATCATATAAAGAAATCCACCAAGATTTTCCGGCAAAAGCATGATTTGATCATTGTACAGATCCATTCCGGAAATTTCCTGTTTTGGGTTTGTAATTAAACCAGATAAAAGAATGGGTTGATATTGGATTTCTCCGGCAGTTCCAAAGGAAATTAAAAAGACAAATAGGTAAGATTTTATTTGGTTCATCAGATGAGTTTAAAGATTCAAAATATTGGCAGGAAACCTAAGGAAGACAAACCTTCAATCCGTAATTATTTTTAAATCAAAAATAGAGTACCCATAAAATCAAAAATCCAATTCTTCGCAAAGTTTTTTAAGAAGCTCAAAGGTATAGATTCCCGTGCTATGTCCATCTTTCCAAAAAGGGCGAATCGCATAATAACCAATGGGTTGGATTCCTGTTACAATGTAACTTTCTTCTTTCATGCTTTGGGGTGGCCCCTTATACACATTGCCAAAGACATCGGTTTCACCTGCACAACTGGCACATGGACAATTATCTCGTACACCTTTAAGAAGAATCGCATTTTCGGAGCCATCCGACCACTGCAGCAGTAATAAATCATTCACCACCTCATGAT
>CAWVTW010000102.1:0-4842 GCA_963933175.1 uncultured bacterium | reverse complement strand
CTCAAATGATGAGACTCCTTCTGAAGATGATTCAAGTGAACCTGAAGAGAATAAATCAGAAAAAGAAGGTTAAGATATTCTGGAAGCTTCTGATTAGAATCATTGGATAAACCTATTAACTAAAAATATATTTGGAGAGGTGTCCGAGTGGCTTAAGGAGCACGCTTGGAAAGCGTGTGTGCGTTTACGCGTACCGTGGGTTCGAATCCCACTCTCTCCGCACTTAATTATACACACCCGGAGGGGTGGCAGAGTCTGGCTGAATGCACTGGTCTTGAAAACCAGCAAGGGTTTATACCCTTCGGGGGTTCGAATCCCTCCCCCTCCGCATAAGAAAAAACTCAAATTAAAGTCTGGGCTTTTTTGCTTTCAATACATCAAGTAATTTCTATTTATATTTAATCGAATTTTATCTAGTAATCTAATGAACCCTCGCGTCCGCTTTGCACCCAGTCCCACCGGACAACTCCATATCGGAGGAGCAAGAACTGCATTCTTCAATTTTCTATTCGCCCGGAAAAATTCAGGCAAATTTTTAGTGCGAATAGAAGATACTGATCTTGAAAGATCAAAACAGGAATATACAGACCAGATCTGTGAATCTATGACGTGGCTAGGACTTATGTGGGATGATGACCTTGTTTATCAGTCTAAACGGACTGATGGGTATAAAACAGCAATTCTAGCTTTATTAGAATCTGGAAATGCTTACCGTTGTTTTGCATCCAAAGATGAATTAGAAAAGATTCGGGCCAAAACTGGATCTTATTCTTATTCTGGCTTATGGCGTGATCGTTCTGAAGAAGACATCCAATTCGAGATGGAAGAGGGCAAAGCATTTACGGTCAGGTTGAAAGTCCCCGAAGGGAAAGAAACCATCTTTGATGATCTCATTTATGGCACGATTACGTTGTCTCATTCTGAGTTGGATGATTTTATTATAGCCCGGTCAGATGGTAGCCCTGTGTACAACTTAACCAATGTAGTGGATGATAGTGAGATGGGCATCACCCACGTGATTCGAGGTGAAGATCATATCGCGAACACGCCTAAACAAATTCTAATCTACCAAGCTCTGGGGCTTGATGTTCCAACCTTCGCACATTTACCAATGATCCTTGGCCAGGATAAAAAGCGATTAAGCAAGCGACATGGTGCAACGGGTGTGCAATCTTATCGTAATGAAGGATATCAACCTGAAGCGCTTTTAAATTATTTATCATTACTGGGATGGAATCCGGGGACAGAAGAAGAAGTGATGTCTTTGGATGAAATCATCCAAAAATTTGATTTAACTATGGTCCATAAAAAAGGTGCAGTCTTTGATGAAAAGAAATTGGATTGGATCAGTGGGCAACATTTAGTTAAACAATCGAATGAATCTATTTTATCAGGGATAGAAATTATTCATAAAGATTGGAGAATTGATTTTGACAAAGCTTTTAAATTATCAGTGATTAATTTGATGAAAATTCGTTCTAAGTCATTAGTAGATATTATGACTCAAACTGATTATTTTTTTAGCGATCCTCATGAATTTGATGAAAAAGATGTCAGAAAAACATGGAAGAATGATACGTCAGACATTGTTTCTAATATTCAAATTATTTTAATGGAAATTGATCAATGGGATGGGGAATCATTGGAGAAAAAAATGAAATCATTTATGGAAGAAAAAGGACTCGGATTTGGGAAAGTGATGAAACCTATTCGATTGGCTATTTGCGGTACGATCAATGGACCATCTCTGTTTGAAATTCTTTCACTTTTAGGAAAAGATATTTGTTTAAGAAGATTAAAAAGGGCTCTATCGCAATTCTAATATGAATGACACTCAAAAAGAACCCATCAACTTTATTCAAAAAATCATTGATGATGATACCGCTTCTGGGAAGTGGGATAATCGTGTTCATACGCGATTCCCACCAGAACCAAACGGCTACCTTCACATTGGCCATGCGAAATCTATTTGCCTGAATTTTGGGATTGCAGAAAAGAATGGTGGCAAATGTAATCTGCGATTTGATGATACCAATCCGGTAAAAGAAGAGGATGAATATGTTCAGTCCATCATTGAAGATGTAAAATGGCTTGGTTTTGACTGGGAAGATAGACTTTTTTATGCATCGGATTATTTTGATCAAATGTATGAATTTGCGGTTCAACTGATTCAGGATGGGAAAGCTTATGTATGTGATTTATCAGGCGATGAAATACGCAATACTCGAGGCACTTTAACTGACTCAGGAAAGGAAAGCCCCCATATAAATCGATCCATTGAAGAAAATCTGGGCCTATTTGTTCGAATGAAGAATGGCGAATTTGCAAATGGTGAAAAAGTTCTTCGAGCAAGGATCGATATGTCTCATCCGAATTTGAATATGCGTGATCCTGTTATATACCGAATTCTCCACGCATCCCATCACCGTACTGGGGATAAATGGTGCATCTATCCCATGTATGATTGGGCCCACGGATTAGAAGATTCTATAGAAAAAGTAACTCATTCAATTTGTACATTGGAGTTTGAAGATCACCGGCCACTTTATGATTGGTATTTAGAAGAATTAGGGGTTTACCATCCACAACAGATTGAATTTTCTCGGCTTAATTTAAATTTTACAATAATGAGCAAACGGAAATTAAAACAACTAGTAGATGAGAAACATGTGGATGGATGGGATGATCCACGGATGCCATCGATCTCTGGATTACGCAGACGTGGATATACTCCAGAGTCAATCCGGAATTTTGTTGAAGGTTTGGGTGTCACAAAGCGTGATTCGATCATTGATGTCATTCGGTTAGAAAATGCTCTTCGTGAAGATTTAAATAAACGGGCACCACGGGTTATGGGTGTTTTAGATCCGCTAAAAGTTGTCATTACCAATTATCCTGAAGGTAAAACAGAAATGTTGGAAGCCATTAATAATCCAGAAGATGCTGGTGCCGGTAAAAGGGATATTCCATTTTCACAAGAATTGTATATTGAACAATCAGATTTTATGCAAGATCCGCCGAAAAAGTTTTTTCGACTGGGACCCGGCAGAGAAGTACGGCTTCGATATGCTTATTTTATTACTTGCCAAGATGTCATTAAAGATGAGAATGGTAATATTGTTGAATTACAATGTACTTATGATCCAAAAACAAAAGGTGGTTCTGCACCAGATGGCAGAAAAGTGAAGGGAACATTACATTGGGTTTCCAAACAGCATGCTGTAGATGCAGAAATCCGCTTATATGATCGATTATTTTTAAATGAGAATCCTGACAAAGATGGTGATTTTTTAAAGAATTTGAATCCGGATTCCTGTAAAACTTTTTCCAATTCAAAATGTGAACCTAGCCTTGCGAATCCTAAAAATCTTACTTACCAATTTGAACGTAACGGTTATTTTATTAAAGATGAAAAAGAATCAATTAATGGGAAATTGGTTTTTAACAGGGCAGTGTCTTTACGAGACTCCTGGAAAAAATTTCTCAAACAAGTTGGAAAATGAATTTATCAGTATTTTGAATTGGATTAATTCATTGATTACCCCTAAGTTGAGATCATGAAACCAAACCTACCGATGCGGAAAATTCTTTCAATACTAATTTTTATATCCATTCTCTCAGCGAGAAGCCCATACACATATGTGTATTTGCTTCCATTTGAGAATATCCAAAATGATCCAGCGGTGGAATGGATAGCGGGAGGATTAACCGATATGGTTCATCAGGAATTAAAGAATCATCTTGGCCTTCGGATGAAGACAAAAGAAGATTTAGAAATTATCATGAATGATCGTTCGCTTATGTTGAAACAGCCGCGTGGGTCACGGAATCTTCTTATCTTAGGTAAGTATAATCGACAATTAGATAAAATTCATGTTTCAATTCAGATGGTTGATGTGGCTAATTGGGAAGAATTAGCTGTGAGAAAAATCATGGAAGTGTACACCCAGATACCTTCATTGAACAAAGCAGTTGGTACAACAGTCAATCAAATGATAACACCTTATATTCAAAGCCAACCAGTTGCGAAAGTTTCGCCTTTCCCTGCATTTTCTGAGCCAAAGGTTGAAGTAAAACGACATTCGGTTTCACTTGAATCTGAAAAAGTAGTCTCTAACTTGGACCACCAAATAGCAGAATTGGAAGCATCCATGGATGTTCTTTTGGGCGCTCGCGTGAGAAAACAAGATCAACCGAAAAAGGAAGTTCCTCGGTTTGATGCAGGTGAATGGACCATGGATTTTGATGTTGATAAAAAGTTGGAAGATAATCCTGAAAATGCTGGCAATACGCAAATGTTATCCGCAGTTCTGGATCAACTCCTTACGAATCCTTATGATGTAGAATTACAGCGTCCTGAATTTGAATACCACGAAGACGATGAACTTTATATGACAGTTCGTTTTCCGGTTATTTACAAATTAAAAGATAAGATCATTAAAGATATGCTTGGAACACTTCCTTATACGGGTCTAGAACAAAATGGGACGTTAGCGATCTTCTATTTTGATAAAAATTCGTTTAATTTCCCTAAAAAATACGTTGAATTAATTAAAACGGGGGCATTCCGGATTATACCCGTGATTCGAATTTTGGATCAAAACAGGAATACATTGATCGTGGTTGCGGATACACCAGATTCCTATTGGCATACCAAAACCAGTAATAAAGTTTTGTATGTTCCCCAACATCAGTTTTCGCCTCTCATTGATTTTGCGATTGGCGGGTGGTCCATGCAGGTGGCTATGGAAACGGTAGAAATCCAAGCTGTTTATGAATTTATACTTCCAGTAGCAGATGTTGAATCTTTGAGTAATGTTAGCGTTAAGTTCGTTAATGAAA
>CAWVTW010000101.1:0-4899 GCA_963933175.1 uncultured bacterium | reverse complement strand
CACACTCTCTCCAATACCAATACCTGAAACCATCGTATAGACTATACGATGTTTTCTCATGTCACTGAGACACGGCTGTATATTACTCCCCCCAAAATAATCACACTCCAATACCAATACCCGAAACCTTACAGGAAGTAAACGTGTGGTTAGGATAGTGTGAACAGCCAGTGCGCGGCTAGTCTAAATTGTGTGAACTAAGAGTAGTATTGGATTGGTTGTGAGTATAGTATACTATTATCACGATTATTGGTTACAGGGCTGAGACTATTACATTATTATTAGTCTCAGGTTTGGGTCGGAAGAGGGGATGATTCATCAAAGAAAGAAATACTATCGTCTTACTCGCCGGATCCACTTTACAAAATCCCGTACAAAATACTTTGCCCATAATTTTATTACTCACAAGTACTAATAATATTATAGCTTATTGTAACCCCTCTCCACAGCCCCACTGTTACTTATCATAAGTGTTAACAAAAAACTTGCCCTCGGCCATGTCGGCCTTGCAATTGATTCTTAGTTTGTTTTGCTCTACTTTCTCATTATTTTCGATGAGAATTGTCATTAAGCTTTTAAGGTCAATAGCCCGGGTCAACAGATATTTTAACCATAACTTATTATTCTCATTGGAATCGTTAATTCCCGCTTAAAATTCAAAATGTTAACGGTCGCCGTTCATACCTTTGATGACGTGGTGTCACTATGGGTTGGTCGGGTGTGGGTTTCATTGTAGGCAATGGACTAGATTGTTCAAACCATGGGATATTTACTGTTGAATTCGAACGGTCGCGGTTAAATATCAAACAAATAAGGTTGTGAGGTAATGGATGAATTAGTTATATGAAATGCCATGTATTTTAGCAACTGTACCCCCCCCCAATATTTACTGTTGAACTATCACTTGCATTTTATGACTAAAGAAAAAACAATTGTGTAATACAAAATCATATGGTATTCTTGTATTATAGAACTATTGAAGCACCCGTGATGCTAACAACTTAGGCATCAGAAATGTAATTAACATTTTCCAGAATCGCTCTATAATTGTACACGGGCATGTTACAACACTGGTTTCTTCGACATGCAATACTGACTTAGGGGCGCACCATTACATGTAGATATTCAAGGGGATGGAAGTTTGGGTCGGGCAAAGTTTCCATTTTTGTACTCCTTCTTACAGCCGCGCCGGCTGATGTATTGTTTAGAGTTGAGTTCAGTGGGTAAAGATTTTTTGTTTACTCATCAGCTAGGCATTATTTATTTATTTTTACTTGTGAGGTAGTTAAAGTGTTTTTTTTTTACTCATCAAGTGGGTGAAGTCAGATAGTTCAGGTGATATTCTGGGAAGATAAGTCAAGCAACATAATGTCCTTTATTACAAAGGTTAAACATTTTTAGCATCCTGTCCAAAACCCTGCCTTTGAATGGATCAATCCGGAGGCCGCTAGCCGTGTCTTTATCATGTGATAAAAACACAGGCAAGAACTAATCAGGCTTGCACGAACTATCTCAAGTGTTTAAGAAAAAGGCCTAAATAATGAAGGCTTGCTTTGTTTCGATAATTAATTATACCAATTATATAAACATGTGACACAACGCGAGTAAATAAGGCACTTTGAGGGAATATTGATTTTACTTTTAGGTATGGACAAAAAATGTGTAAAAGGTCCATATTTGTAATAATCTTTTATGTTTTAATTCATTTGGATTATCTTTGAACCATCACTGTCCACGGACTATCAAATTCACAACTAATTCAGAAATTTGTACTCTTGATGCCTTATTTGGGTTGATTTCTCATTGGTTTGATAGTAAAATGGCATTTTCAATTGGCCGTAACTCAAAACATTCTAATTTACATTTATTTTATCAAATTTTGCTAACTTGAACTTGCCTGTAACCTGAGAATCTAACACATGCTATATGGTTCATCTTGGAGTAAAAAATGATCCTTATTTTTAAATCCACAATGACTTGCCAGCTTTGATTAACCCTACATCCATGAAGGTGTATCATAGAGCCAAGCCTAGACATAACATAAATACCTGCGAAGGTATTAACGTTATGATTACCTAAGTTCTGTTCACTGCTATCTTCATAGCAGCTGAAGTATGTTACCACGTTAACGTATTCAAGCTCTGGTATCAAGCATCAGCGATTCATCTGGCATAATCATGTGTGATACTGAACTGATATGATAACTCGAGCATTATGGTTTCTTGTATCACTCTTGACTCCCTTATCACCCCTTCCCGGTCACAAACAGTATTATAAACAATGATAAAACAACTACATTCCAGCATCAACATCACAAATGTAATCAACACAGTATTTGCTATTGACCATTTCAGCTTAAACATTATCAATTTTACACAGTATTTCACTTTCTACCATCAATATTCTCAAATTTGAGGCTAATATGGTGCGAATTTCATCAATATACAAAATGTCTCACATTTTTAACTTTATACGTTTGGCGATGTCTGGATGTCTGGATGTGTACATCACTAGCCTCGGTTCGAGGCGTTTGGGCTGCTTGGAGACGAGTTGATTTTTTGTCTTCTTTCCTTTTCTCCTTTTTTTCCCCTCACCAAAATCCTAAATCTAGTGTCGTCCAACCTCTGCAAGCTCTTGTTTCACAAACTACCAATTCTTGATATCAACATTTTTTGTTGAAGACTTTCTGTTTATAACACTAATTTGTGTAACATTTAGTGCTACTTCTAAATACTGCACTTCTTCTTTCTGATTGGCTACAGAAAGAACTAAAAGGGGGAAAATAAAAACAAACAAAAAAACACTAACCGAAGCAGCCCAAACGCCTTGCAATTTTGAGACGTCTGTGTGAGGCGATATACAAAACTACTATATTCGGCAATATGCAATCAACGCTTTCAGAGGAGTTTTCCGGCGTTTTCAAACCCCGGTTTCAAACACACACAATGCAAACATACCATACCCGACCTCCCTTGGAATGCTTCGCTGATTCGCATCCAATGGATAGTCCATTTTTTAAACAAAATTGGCGCGCCTTCCTCCTCCTCCCCCATGCCGAAAAGCTGGATCCGCCATCCGTTTTCATGTGTAACAACAACCCCTTCACAAAATCCTGCGTACGCCACTGTTCATGAAGTTGAGAATGAACTTCTACGCAATTACAAAATAGGCCAGTGTCGATGCTCCGAGTTGTTCTATCGGCCTTCAAGCTCTTCAAGTTAGTGAATAATATTGAATTGCGCAATAAACATGATACAAGTCGATCACACCAAGCATGCCAAGTCACACACCCCTCGGAGCAGTTCATAGACGTAAGAGTACGCCATCTAGATCTAAAAAAGTTACAGAATTTGACACAAATCGATGAGTGTATCACTGACAAACTGTTAGTACTATAATCAATGTGATGACAATTCAGCTGTTAATTTATTCGGATATTCGGTCCGTCATCATGGTTATTATGTACACTTCATGCATGCTATTTTCATGCGACCAGGCATGCCAGGCATTAGCATTATTAAATGCAGCCTGTTCAAACTCGATGTAGACTGCATGATTAGGTCCATGATTATCAAGATTTCTCTCAGAAAATCATGGTTCCATTTTCTCCTGATTTAAGATGAACCCTTGGTATCGACTCCGTAAAAGGGGTTCCAATAACGCAAATAATTTGTTAATGATAATAAAATCAAATGTTAGAGAAATGAAAGGTTATCACCAGTGTATCCACTTAGCATGCTTAGAGAGGGAGAGAGATGTGGAGGGGAGCTCGATGGTCGAGACATAACCATGGCATGGGACAATTGATATCTACTGAAGATAGCAAATGTTGTTACATTTCAAAGGAATTTAAGGTTATCATGGTTATCGTTACCAAACTAAATAAATCGCATCATCCCACAGACAACCCTGTCGCGTAATCAAGATATATCCGGCCAAAGACTATAATTTTAATATCATAGAATTGTCATCATAGTTATTGATGTACCACGTGCCTCTAATTAACCTGTACTAAGCCGAATCCCATCCAATTATTATTAGTTATAACTATGCCAATGTCTTCCAATTAACCGGTGTAACATACAAGACCTAAATTAGGCCTAATACTAGACACAAAATCGTTTGAATTAATTATTGGAATTGCGTGTCGGAATGTTACAAAATGGTCCGATCGACTGAAGAATGTTGAAATAATTTCAAAAGTTAATGATTTCTATACTCTAGGCCAATAATTATTAATAGTGATAGTCGAACTCCAAAAGTAAAACAATTGCTATCTACTGAAGAGAGCTGGCATTTGATATCATATTTCAAAAGTTTATATGTATAGGTCCAGATGTCTAGGCATGCATGTATAATGATTGCCCGGCTAAAATTTCACACAAGTTTCCTAAAACGCTTCCTATTCTCACGAAAATATCCCGATGGTTATTGCAAAATTCCTTTCAAAACACCATGTGTCCGAGTGTCAGAACAAAAGGGCAACATTAGGTACCCTTGGATTGAATTTAGGTTTTAACAGGACCATTTCAATATAGGCCTAGCAAGGACAGCCACGATAACCGTGGGCGTCAATATGGGTGGGGGAAGGGGGAAACGTCCCTCTTTGCGATGAGGGAGACACACACAATATCAAATATCCCCCTCACAACCCTGGTCAAACCACAACAACAAATCGTTAGAGAACTGCCATGTGTTGTTGACCCCTTGTTTAACATGTTTAACAATGTTAAAGCATTGGCTGGGCAAATGTATTATTATACACAATACCGTAATTGCACATTTTTACAACATTTAGCCTATGTACACATTTGTTACACTTTTACAATGTACCTTCAGCTGTTCAGTTGCAAAATGTGTCCCCCCCCCAATCAACTTCGGATTGACGCCCCTGATGAT
>CAWVTW010000100.1:0-4935 GCA_963933175.1 uncultured bacterium | reverse complement strand
AAAATTGTCGAAGTATTCGATGGTGAAATCTTACGTTAGGAGTAAAAATGTTTAAAGGAAATATGTCTAAAATGCTTAAGCAAGCACAAGAAATGCAACAGCAGATCGAGAAAGTTCAAAATCAATTATCCGATATGATTATTGAAGCTGAATCAGGCGGTGGCATGGTGACTGTTAAAGTGAATGGTAAACAAGAAGTATTGGAACTCTTTATTGAACCTGATGCAATGAAAGAAGATAAGGAAATACTGGAAGATCTTATTATTTCTGCTTTGAATAAAGCCTTATCAAAAGCACAATCAGATTCTCAGGAAAAAATGAATTCTGTAACCGGTGGCATGATGAGCGGACTGAAAATTCCGGGAATGTAATTGCAGTCCCTTCCCGATAGCGCAAACCGATTGATCGAAGAATTCTCTCGTCTTCCAGGTATTGGAAGAAAAACTGCACAACGATTAACTTTCCATTTGTTAAAAACGGAAAAGGAAACTGTGTACCGTTTATCTGATGCATTACGAGATGTAAAGATGAAAGTACGTGACTGTTCGGTGTGTGGTGGTATTACGGAAGATGACCCTTGTGTTATTTGCACCAATCCGAAACGGGATAAAAACTTGCTTTGCATAGTTGAAGAAGCACATGATATTTATGCATTTGAACGCACCAATAATTTTAATGGGTATTACCACGTATTGGGCGGTGCTCTATCGCCATTGGATGGCATTGGGCCGGATGAGCTGAATCTTTCGAATCTTTTGGCTCGAATACAAACTGGGATGGAGATTATAATTGCTACTAATCCGAGCCTGGAGGGGGAAACAACTACCCTTTATCTTGCCAAGTATCTGGCAAAAAAAGATATAACAGTTACGCGCCTTGCCCGAGGTATACCTGTTGGTGGAAACCTAGAGTATACGGATGAAGCAACATTAATTCGTGCTATGGAGGGGCGGACATCAATTTAACATTCCCAAATATTCTGACTATTTTCAGGATCTTACTCACCCCAGTTTTCATTTTGTGCTTATTTTGGGAACATCCTTGGGGTCACCCAACGGCATTGATCATTTTTATTATTGCCAGTATAACCGATGCTTATGACGGCTATTATGCACGGAAATATGATCAGGTTACACCGGAAGGGAAATTCCTGGACCCGCTTGCAGATAAAATTTTGGTTACTTCAGCGTTTATTTCATTTGCATTAATGGGGATAATTGAATTCTGGATGGTTGGACTCATAATCTTTCGTGATCTGTTTGTAACGGGGCTAAGAATGGCTATGGAAAGAAAAGGATTATCCCTTGTTACATCTACCATTGCAAAGGCAAAAACCGCCATTCAAATGGGCATCATCTGGTTTATCTTGGCAGTGCTGGGTCTGAAAGGACTTTCATTAGCCTGGGCCATGCCCATGTTGGACATTGTCCGGGAATATAGATTGGTTTATAATTTGACATTAGGTGTAACTATTTTTACTCTTGTGACTGGAATTACCTATCTATATTCCAATAGAAATGTAATCCAGAATTTCCTGGAAAAAGAATGAACCTTCGCTACAAAGCTGCCGAATTCATTGGAACGGTGGCCTATGTAGGTCGTTTGCCCATAGCACCGGGAACCTGGGGCAGTTTAGCCGCTCTGTTAGCATGGTATTTCCTAAAACCATCCATAAGCGATCCATTATTTCTTTTGATCAATGGCGCCATATTTTTTATTGGTATTGCTGCATCTGAGATTTTAATTGAAGCATGGGATGATACTGATCCCAAAGCTGTGGTTATAGATGAATGGGTTGGGATGTGGATTTCCCTATATTTGGTTCCTCATGATATATTCTGGGGATTTGTGGCGTTTTTTCTTTTCCGTCTTTTTGATATTCTAAAACCTGGACCTGTGAAAAATTTTGATGACCTTCATTCTTCTTTCGGGGTCATGATGGATGATGTTGTGGCGGGGATTCTTGCTTTGCTTGTTACACAAAGTCTCCTGTTTAACTTTGTATGAAAATTGCCATTTTATCTATTGGAAACGAACTACTATCTGGAGATACGATTAATACCAATGCGGGATGGATGGGCAGAAATCTGACGGATATTGGGTGTAATATTTTTCGACAGGTCACTGTGCCCGATAAAAAAGATTCTATTTCTAATGCATTGACAGAGCTTGTTAATCTCAACCCTGGTTATATTATTTGTACCGGTGGATTGGGACCGACAGATGATGATATTACTCGGCAGACGTTATTCGATTTTGTGGGAACTGAATCAAAATTTGATCAAAACTATTGGGAGTCACTATCTATTCGATTTAATCGTTCTGGAATCCAAATTCCCGAATCCAATCGGAACCAGGCTCTTGTTCCTGTGGATGGCGTTGTGGTGCCAAATCCCGTCGGTTCTGCTCGTGGATCCAAATTACAAGTGAAGGATACAATCTTGATTTCACTCCCAGGTGTGCCTGCGGAAATGAAAGCTATGATGACTGATTCAGTTATACCAATGATACAAGAAAATGAATTAAATCCAAAATGTATCCGAACATTTCGTACAACCGGGATTCCAGAATCAGCCTTAATTGAGAAAATTGCACCGATTCTGGAAAAAGACCACGCTTGTGACATTGGCTATTATCCATCTCTTTATGGAGTTAATATCCGCATTTCTAATAGTGACTCGCAACCCGTTGATTTACTATCAAAAGATCTCTATGGAATTCTCAAATTATCAATTTATGCAGAAGGAAAAGAATCCATTGAAGACGTGATTATTCAATTAGCCAAAAGTAAAAATAGTACTATTTCTACAGCAGAATCCTGTACTGGGGGATTGATAGGTCATCGGCTTACAGAAGTTCCAGGTAGTTCTGATGTATATAAAGGCGGATTTGTTGTTTATAGCAATGAATCTAAAATTGATTTGTTAGGTGTAGATAAAAGTATATTAAAAAAGTATGGCGCAGTCAGTGAAGAAACAGCCCAGTCTATGGCCAAAAATGTAACTAAAATATTTAATTCCGATTATGGTATCTCTGTGACAGGAATTGCCGGGCCTGATGGTGGTACGGAAGAGAAACCGGTTGGACTTGTTTATATTGGTTTCGCAAAAAAAGATAATGTAAAAGTTAAAAAATTCCATTTCGGAACACATCGTAAAAGAAATAAACTTCGCACCAGCCAAGCAGCACTAAATTGGCTTAGACTTTCACTTTTAAATGACTGAAAAATTATTACGAACCTTTCTTTCTGTCCCTGTTCCTAGGGAGGTTAGTTCAAAAAAAAATATGCTCTATTCTACTTTAGAAACTGTGGATGGTGATATAAACTGGGTTAAAAATGCTCAAATTCACCTAACCTTAAAATTTTTGGGACACACGCCTGAATCATCCATCAATAATGTGATAGATCATGTTGAGAAGATTACGCCGAATATAAAACCTTTTGATCTGGAGATTGATAAAACAGGATGTTTTCCTGTTCCAACGCGGCCAAGGACACTTTGGCTAGGCGTAAAAGGGAATTTGGACCCTTTATTAACTATGGTGGAATCAATTGAAACAGTCCTGGAACCTTTAGGGTTTCCGAGATCAGACAGGGACTTCTCACCCCATATTACCTTGGCAAGAATCAAATATCCGCAAAAACACACACCGAATGTGGATCCCTTTTTAAAATCGTCATATGATCCAATTGATTTTCCGGTGGATCGTGTGCAATATTTCAGTAGTGAATTGTTGCCAACAGGAGCAGTTTATACAATTTTAAAGACCTTTCCCCTTGGGGAAACTTTGTAAGGAGTAATTATGTCAGCCGACACAAAAAAATCAAAAGCATTAGAATTAGCTATCACCCAAATCGATCGCCAATTTGGTAAAGGATCCATTATGCGTTTGGGGGAGAATTATATACCCACCATGGACAATGTCATTTCAACAGGGTGTTTATCTCTTGATGTAGCTTTGGGAGTGGGAGGTATTCCGAGGGGGCGGGTTGTTGAAATCTATGGTCCAGAATCATCTGGAAAAACAACTCTGGCATTGCATATTGTTGCTGAAGCCCAAAAGGCAGGTGGATTTGCCGCATTCATTGATGCGGAGCACGCAGTCGATCCAGATTATTCCAAGAAATTAGGCGTTAATACGGAAGAATTATTGATATCCCAACCAGATACTGGAGAACAGGCACTTGAGATCTGTGAAACATTAGTGCGCAGCGGTGCTCTTCATGTGATTGTAATCGATTCGGTGGCAGCACTGGTACCCCGTGCAGAATTGGAAGGGGATATGGGTGATTCGCACATGGGTCTCCAGGCAAGGCTCATGTCACAGGCATTACGTAAATTGACGGGAACCGTCAGCCGATCTAATACTACGGTTATCTTTATTAACCAAATCCGTGAAAAAATTGGTGTCATGTTTGGCAATCCCGAAACCACCCCCGGTGGACGTGCACTCAAATTCTATTCTTCTGTCCGCTTGGAAATTCGGCGAATCACAACCATTAAAGATGGTGCTGAAATGGTAGGAAGTCGTGTTCGAGTCAAAGTTGTGAAAAACAAGGTTGCACCTCCATTTAAAAAATCCGAATTCGATATTATGTACGGCCAGGGGATCTCTTATGTTGGTGATATAATTGACTTGGCTGTAGAAGGAAATATTGTTGAAAAAACTGGCGCCTGGTATTCATATGATGATATGAAGATTGGCCAGGGAAGAGAAAATGCAAAATCGTTCCTGACGGAAAATTCTGACATCTTGGATGCTGTGACTGAAAAAGTAAAATCATTCATGGGATTGAATAATGAGGCAGTGGAAACTGATTCTTAAGATACAATCCATTGAGCCGCAAAAGCGGCGAAAAAATCGATTCACTATTATCTTAGAATCGGGAGACGTCTTCGGGTTATCTGAAGACGTTTTTCTTTCTATGCCACT
>CAWVTW010000099.1:0-4971 GCA_963933175.1 uncultured bacterium | reverse complement strand
GCAACTTCTACTATTTTTTCTTTCGTTTCACCAACTTGATCTGATGTAAATGAATGGCTTCGAAGCGGTTTATCTTCATCACGTAAAAAATGGAGAGATGCTTCAATTGGAAGTCCACCAAGTGTTGGATCATCAGACTGTTCTAAATACATGGAATAAATTGCCAATTGAAGATTTGATTTTGCTGAAGAACTGGTTTTGCTCGTTTTATAATCTACAATAGCCGTTCCGTCGCCAATTTGGTCAATTCTGTCAATAGCACCCCGAATAGTAATGGGTCCCAAATCAAATGCAAAGGATTCTTCTCTCGCTAATACATTGGGTGGATTCAATTGGACCATTCGACAATAGCGAATCAGCATTTCTTTACCTTGTTCCTTGAATTTCTGTTCACGAACCGTGTAATCGAATTCTCCCTTTTTCCATTCTTCATCCATCAACTGCAGAATCCTATCTTCTGACAATTCCGTGTCAGGCTCATGGAATCGTTGTAAAATGCGGTGAATAATATTACCGAAAACCAATACAGGTTTACTGGCGGTCTGAGGCACGCCATCAATCCTTCCGAGTCGGAATTTAAGTGGACATTGTTTATATGTCTCGATAGCGCTGGCCGAAAGGTTGATCCGCTCCTGAATCCCAGGTTCAAATTGTATGGATATATCTTGCGCTAATTCAGTTTCCCAATCAGATGCTCCCAATTCAATCTTTTTGCCAGATTCATGTTGGTTAATGAGCAAAAGGGCATCGGAATAGTTTTTCACCTGATCATAATTTTCACGCGAAAGCGACTTTTGCAATTTCTGTTCATATTTGATCTTTAGGTCGGAAAAGGTTTTAAGATCTTTATCTGGGTCTGTCATGGGATGGTCCTCCATCAGGGTATTTGGTAATTCTTTAATGAATTTGGATGTGGCTTTTTCAGGTGTCAGGATATAGAGCTTTTTCTGGGCTCGCGTCACAGCTACGTAGAAGAGTCGCCGTTCTTCCTGGTAATGGTGTTCTTTGGGTGTTAAATCAGTTTTTTCTGCATAAGCTAGCCAATCATCAGGTGGTCGGTTAATTCGCTTTGTAGAACGAAAATTGAGCGGAAAACTGCCACTCCGTTGAAAGGGAAGCAATACCACAGGAAACTCACCGCCTTTTACGCCGTGAACTGTATTAACAATTACACCTTCCAGCTGACGGTAGGTAGATGGCTTAATGGAAGGTAGTTTTCCGGAAGTCATCATAGCTTCTAAATACATATTAAAAGAAAATAGGCTGTGATTACTTTTATTTCTCCGTGTGAAATCCTGGGCTCTTTTTAAAAGGTTCCCCACATTCAAGAGTACAAAATGATCGTCCAGGTCATAATTTTTTGCAGATGTTTTTAATATTTTCAAATGTTCTGCAATTCCCCACAGCATTTCACCGGCGGATTTTTTTGGAGAGATGTCTTTAAATTTCTGGATGGAAGCTAGAATAGGTAGAATTGATGGGAATTTTAAGTGTAATGCATTACTTGATTTAATGATCTCAAACCTGGGAGTTGAGTCCCGTTTATCGAAAGAGTGAAAAAGAGAATGAGCCGTTTCATATCCACATCGTTTTTCAACAATTCGGTATAAAGCAGAATCTTGATGCGTTCCATTTCCAATCACTTGGCACCATGCTATAATATCTCTGATAGAAGATATATTAAAAAAACTCGGCCACTTTGTTTGAACCGGTATTCCTGCCTGATTTAATGCATGAAAGATGGTAGCCGATTGGGAATGTGTTCTGCATAAAACAGCAATATCGCTATATTTTTGTCCTTCTTCAACTAGGGACAATATTTCTCGGACAATGAATTCAACCTGCTCGTTTTTATTTCCCCAAAATCTAACAGGCATAATTGGTTCGGTATCAACTTTAGACAGCAGAGTCTTTTCCATTCTATCAACATTATTTTTTATACTTTCATTGGCAATATCCAGAATGGGTTGCGTGGATCTGAAATTCTCTTCCAAGGAGACGTGTGAAAATTCAGGATGGTGACCATATCGATCCTGAAATGCCTGGATGTTATATGAATTGGCACCGCGGAAACTATAGATCACCTGATCATCATCCCCCACAACAGTTATGAATTTCCGGTCTCCAGCAACGAGAGCAATAATCTCGTTCAATGCATAATTATTATCCTGGAATTCATCCACAATAATGTGGCGGAATTGGTCTTGAACTTTTTTAAGAACGAGTGGGTCAGATTTCAATAGTTCATAGGCAGACAGGATCATATCACCATAATCCACCACGTTGATCCGTTTCTTCCAGTCCTGGAATTGGGGATAAATATTTTTTATATCACGAAGCTGATTGGCGATCTCTGCAGTCATTAGTCCATCTTCATCTATCTCTGGAATGTCCATTTTCCCTGGGTCAATCAATTCATCTCGCATGCGGTTAAAAAAGGGAATAAGACTTTCTGTTACAGCTCGCTGTGGATCTAACGGAAATTCGTCCGATTCAAATTGTAATTCGTCAAATCGTTCCAGGAGCATATGAATTGCTTCACTTTCATCAAATAATTGGGGGAGTGATCCATCACCAAATTCTTTTAATATACTAAAACAAAAGGAATGAAACGTATTGACCGTCATCGTATGTGCGTAGGAACCTACACGATTAACGATACGGGTTTTAAGCTCCCTGGCAGCTTTTTCTGTGTATGTGATAGTGAGAATATGGTTCGGATTAACTTTGTAATGCTCTATCAGGTACACAATCCGGTTTTCAAGTGTGAATGTTTTTCCGGTGCCTGCACCGGCCAATATCATGAGTGGACCGGGAGGGTGCGTTATAGCAGATAATTGCTTAAAATTCGGGGTAGGTGTTTTTGTTAGTATTGTCATAAAGAATCATACAATAAAAAATATGTGGATAGAAGATAAGAAAGATTCTCTCAAGGATAAAATGGCAATGGTTAATACAGAAAAACTTTTTTAACCTTTGGCTATAATGAGCGTCTTATAATACGAAATGATATGCGAAAGGACCATGAACTCATACAAGACTACCAAAATGGAAACTTATCAGCGTTTGATGAAATTGTCAGGCGCCACCTTTCTAACACCATTGGATTCTTTTACAATATCACACGAGACCAAATGGCTTCTGAAGACCTGGCACAGGATGTTTTTTATAAACTTTATAGACATCTTAAAAAATTCAGATTTGAATCTGCGTTTACAACTTATCTGTACCGAACCAATATCAACACAGTTAACACATGGCTCACTCGGAATAAATGGAAAAATTTTCTACATTTGGAAGAAGCACCGGATCGCGGAGAGCATGATACATCCCTGGAAAATGAATGGACACGAAAGGAATTATGGGATGCTATTGCAAAACTCCCTAAGAAACAGCGTACAGTGGTCATGATGCGTATTGCCCAGGATTTACCTTACAAAGAGATTTCGGAGATTACCGGGATGTCCGTTGGGTCAGCCAAGGTAAATTATCACCATGCAGTAAGTTCACTCAAGGAATGGTTAAGCGATGAATGATTTTGAACAAAAAATATTAAACATGAAATCCAGTTCTGAGCCCAATTCGGACTCTGACCAATTTTTATCAAAATTGCATGGACGGATTGAAGAATCTGAACAAAATAAAAAAACTATCATGATGTCCTTCATCATGATATTTGTTATTGGATTTTTATCATGGTCTCAATTGGGTGTGTCGATTAATGAAGATATTTATTATTCAATCGAAACCGAAGATTATTTTGAAACTGACTTTTGGACCATGTCCATTGATTCCCTGGAAGTAGACGAATCTTATACAGAAGATTTGGCCTATTTTCTTTTAGATGAAGGGGATTTATGGGAAGCAGTAGATTTATTAAATGAAATAAAAATGGAAGAAGAGGTATCCTTATGAAGATATTTTTAATTGTGGCATTAATGTGTGGCTTAAACGCACAAGATTTTGACCATCGGGATCGTGAACACGAACGTTCCGAAAAACAGGATTATGATGACCGAGATCGTGAGCATGAACGATCCGATAAAATGGAAATGATGATGGTTTGGAAACTCACTGAAGAATTGGCTCTTACACCGGAACAAGCGGAAAAATTCTTTCCAAGATTTCGTCAGCATCGAGATGAATTAGATGAAGTGAAGAAAATGGAACGGGCCCTTGGTAAGGAGATGAAACAAAAATTAAAAAAGGATGAAGATATTCCTGAAAAAGATGTAAAAGAAACGGTGAAAAAAATTACAGAATTAAGAAAAAAGCATGTAGACCTGGAAGCTAAATTTCTTCTGGGAATGGATGATATATTATCCCCCAGGCAGTTGGCCAATCTCGGAATGTTTAAACAGAAAATGATGCGAAATATTGGTGGAGAACTCAGAGAAAATCACGGCAAAAAAGGGAAACGAGGTAAAATGAAAGGACGTCGTGGCAGTAAAAAACGACGTGGTTTCTAAAACAAAAAGGATATAAAAATGAAAAAACTATTATTCATAATAACTTCAATAACTCTGTTCATGTTCATCGGGTGCGTTGATGATAGTTCAGTTGATACTGAATCATTACTTATAGCGCTCTTAGATGACGACGATGTGGCGGGAGTAGACGGATTTGAAACGGATGGTGATGCTGAATTGGATCATGAATTTGGACTTGAAACTGATGGGGTGGGACGCATTATGACAGACACCCTGGCATTTGGGGAAGGGTATAGAATTCGCTATGGCAGACATATTAGCGATAGAAATAGAACGGTCGAATTCGATATTACTGGCGATACAGCCATTGGATTGGTCACATACGTAATCACTGGAGAATTATTTGTGAAAGCATTTGACACTACCGACCACACTCAAATCGATTCCATCAGTTTTTCAAAAGAGTTTACATCCAGTCTCGTTCGCAAGGTACGCTTTGTGCAATATGAAAACGATTCAAATCCTGATGGATACGTTTGGA
>CAWVTW010000098.1:0-5006 GCA_963933175.1 uncultured bacterium | reverse complement strand
ATTCTACACTAGCTGATCCATCCTTACGTTTTATACATATTGCTATGGCAAATTGGGAAGTGTCAAAAGGAGTTGTTTTACGAAATCGACTCATTTTAGGAATGGGTTCTGAATCATTACCTATTTATCGGCAATTCGGCATTGGTGGCTTGGGATCAGTCAGTGCTCATAGTTATAAATCACAACTGGGAAATCATATGGCCCAAATAAACACAGAATTGGTTTTCACGGAAGAGTTCACTGATACCTGGTTCATGGTAAAACTATTCTATGATGGGGGCATGGCTTACAATTCGCCTGATTTGATGGATATAAAACCTATTTCTGAACAGTCTGATACATTGCTTCAATCTGCCGGGATCGGCTTTGGCTTCGATGATGGAGACAGGTTGAAAATGGGGTTCAATTTCGCTAAACAATTGGGATCGAATTCACCAATTGAATCCACGGTCCGATTCAATTTCAATTTTTAGGATGATTATAATTACAGATGTGGAAGTGAACTGATAATAGAATGCTGGAGTATTGGATTATTATTTATTCTCTATCTGTACCATGGAGCAAAATGCTAAATCATCTCTAATACTTTTGTAACAAGTTTTTCTATTCCGTCTGCTGCCTCTTTGATCGATTTTGCTTCCACATAAGCCGGAGTGGACACGATCTTATTTTTCACATCCACAACGATATCCCCTGCATCGACTGATTCCGTTTCAATTCCCATAGAATGAATATCTGCGGTAATTTGCTCACTGAAACCGCCTGTCACTTTTCCGCTTCGACCCATTTTCTGTAACACTTTTGCCACCATAACTGGCGCAATGCAGATGGCACCTAGAGGTTTTCCTGCCTCTATGATTTCCATTATAAGGCGTTGTACATCTTTTATTACTGTGCAATCCGATCCAGCCATGGCATAATCAAAAATATTCTTTGCCATCCCCGTGCCGCCAGGGAAAATCAATGCATCCAATTCATCTCCGGTGACAGTGGCCACATCCACAATATTTCCACGGGCAATCCGGGCAGACTCGATCAAAATATTTCGGGATGTGTCAATTTCTTCATTATTCAAATGATTGATTACATGAAACTGGTTCATATCCGGTGCCATGATGGTGACCTCTGCTCCTGCCCGATCCAGAGCTAAAAGTGTAATAACAGATTCATGAATTTCTGCACCGTCCTGGGCACCACAGCCCGACAATACGACTCCTACTTTTGGCATGATAAACTCCCCTTAGAACTATTAAGATTTCTAATATAGTTAATTATTGAATCACTCTTCGCCTTACTCAGGATGATGTATTATTTTCAATATTCCTTTTCAATCCAACATACTTGGTTCGTTTTACCGCAGAACCTTTAAATAATTTACGAAATTGCTCTTCATCCAGATTTTGCCAATCTTCATTGGTCCAATTCAAAATTTCTTGTCGTGGTTGAAATTCAGGAAGAACTGATGTCTCCGAAAATTTTTCATTCCAGGGACACACTTCCTGACAAATATCACATCCATAGATCCAGCCCTGAAGATCATTTTGATTCTCAGGCAATTTGCCACGATGCTCAATAGTCAAATAGGAAATACATTTTCCCGCATCGATCTGGTATTCATCCAATGCTTGCGTGGGACACGCATCAATACAGGCAGTACAACTCCCGCAAAGATCATCATTAAATGGGGCATCATAATCCAATTCAATATCAAGGATCAATTCCCCTAAAAAAAGCCAACTTCCATGATCTCTTGTAATCAAATTCGTGTGTTTCCCCAACCAACCAAGACCGGCTCGTTGTGCCCAAACTTTATCCATGACAGGGGAAGTATCCGTACATACGACTCCCTTCACATCCTGATGAGTTTCTTTAATCCAGCCCAATAATTGGAAAAGTCGTTTTTTGATAACATCGTGGTAATCATCTCCCCAAGCGTAATTAGATAACTTGTAATCTGAATGAATATTAGACTGATCCTTCCCTACAAAATAATTAAGTCCAATCGATATGACTGATTTTGCTTCAGGAAAATAAGTTTGGATATCACCACGCTCTTTTTTTCTTTTAACAATCCATTCCATGGTGGCATGGTTACCCTGCATAAGCCAGGATTCAAGATCTGTTTTTTCTTTGGGTGTTGGTTCTGCTTTTGCGATCCCCACCTTATGAAACCCAAGTTCCTTTGCTTTTTTCTTTATAGATTTGGATGAAATCATTGGATGTAATTTAAATTAATAAAATGACCCCTGAACGATTCCAAAAGATAAAAAATATTTTAAATAAACGTCAGCCAGACCTGACGGTAGTTTTGGATAATATCAATAAGCCACACAACCTTGCTGCTATTATTCGTTCTTGCGATGCGGTTGGGGTCAGTGATATACATGGAATCTCTTCTAATGAACAGAAAGTGGGTGTGAATTTAAAATCTGCCAGTGGATCAAACCATTGGGTGAACCTTCATATCCATCATTCTATACCCAATGTAATCTCTGAATTGAAGCAAAGTGGTTTTTCTATTTATGCTGCCAATGGCAGTGCAAAAGCGATTGATTATCGTAAAGTTGATTATACCAAACCATCTGTCATTGTATTGGGTGCTGAATTGGATGGGATTTCACCGGAAACTTTGGATGTGGTAGATGAAGAAATAATAATTCCCATGCAGGGTATGGTGGAAAGCTTGAATGTGTCTGTAGCGAATGCAGTTATTTTATTTGAAGCCCAACGGCAAAGGCTACAAGCGGGATTATATGAAAAGTGTAGGCTGGACAAAAATACGGTTGAAAAACTTCTGTTCGAGTTTTCTTATCCTGAAGCGGCAAAGGTCTACCAATCTAAAGGGGATCCTTATCCGGAGTTAGATACTGAAGGACAGATTATTTTCTGATCGATATTGGTTTTATGCCGAACATAGGCTGCAACCAACTTATTCTTTTTCATTGGCGGAATGATTAAAGTATTTCCAACCCATCTACTTTTGAATTCAGTATTTAGTTGTTATATTGACCAAGTTAATTGAGATCAATATGACCAAGAAAAAAGACAAGTTTAAGTTTCTATCTAACATAACGCGCAGGGATTTTATCGCTGGTTCATTAGTAGGTGCTGGTTCAGCATTGCTCTATGCAAAGGCACCATGGAGTTTTTCTAAATCCAGTGCCGAACAAAAACCTATCGGTGTCTTTAACGATCCATGGACGGGATTTGGAGGTGTTGGTGACTACGGTGTTTCCAACGGCAATGTGGCTTCTACCCGTGATGCTGCCCACCTTATCCGAGATGTGGATATGGAGGAGCTCGTCAAAACTGCCGAAGAAACAGGGGAGGAGTACGACATGGTTATCATCGGTGGCGGCTTTTCCGGCATAGGTGCTGCCTATGAATTCAACAAGGCATATGGTGATACAAAGAAATGTCTCATCCTGGAAAATCATCCAGTGTTTGGAGGTGAGGCAAAACAGAACGAGTTTGATGTTGATGGCTACAGGATATTTGCCCCTCAAGGATCTAATGATTTTGGTCTACCAAGTGAAGGTGATGACAGTCTAATCGCGGAGATATATAGAAAGACTGGTCTGCCTTTTGAGTTTAAGGTTGTTAACAAGGACCCCAGCAAGTCTAAGGTAGATGCACCTTTAGATAACTACTATGGTGTTTTTTGGGAAGAAGAGCGCTACGACACCGGTTATTTTATGGGCAAGGATGCTGCAACACCTTGGATCATCAATCCAAGAGAAGACAGGTTAGCACGTATGCCATGGTCCAATGAGTTTAAAGCCGAATTGAACCGTGCGTTTGATGACAAAGAAACTTACTATAAGGGAGATGACATAGATGCTTGGTTGGACAGCATGACTTACAAAGAGCTGCTTGAAAAGGAAATGGGGTTCAGCTCTAAGGTCACTGAATATTTTGATCCCATCGTTGCCATTTCCATGGGAGCGGTTGGCTGTGATATCCTTTCTGCCTATTCCGCTAGGCAGTTGGAAATGCCCGGTACGGAGGCTCGTTATGTATATGATAGCAGCTTGGATGATTATGGTGTGGGTGTTTACAGTTTTCCGGGTGGGAATACTGGAATTTATAGACACATCATAAAATACCTCATGCCAGAAGCCATCACAGGTGACAAAGAATTTGAAGCCATTTTATACAACGACATTGACTTTGAAGCGATAGATCGACCGGAGAATGCCATGAACATACGACTCAATGCTACAGCAATAGCTGTTCAGCACGAGGGCGAAGCAGAGGCATCCGAATATGTTAACGTTACCTATTACCAAGATGGACAGGTTAAAAAAGTTAAGGCCAAATCGGTCGTCATGGGTATAGGCGGCTGGGTGGCACAAAAGATTATTCCCGATTTACCAGAACCTCTCGTGAAGGCTTATGATGAATTTCATCATGGTCCTATACTAACAGTCAACGTAGCTGTTCGCAACTGGCGCTTTTTGGACAAGCTTGGCATCTCATCTGGACGCATGTTTGAAGGGTTTGGAAATTTCTTCTCCATACGGAGACCTATGATTACGGGTAAGGACACCCAACCCTACGATCCAGAAAAACCTATTGTGCTAACATTTTATGTGCCGTTCAACAAGCCTGGTTACCCGATAAAAGAGCAAGGTGCATTGGGCCGTCTTGAGCTGTTGAATAAATCTTATGCCGAATATGAGCAAGAGATAGTAGAACAAATGACAGCAATGTTTGCAGCTGCTGACTTTGATGCAGAGCGAGACATCGCGGGCATCATATTAAATCGCTGGGGACATGCCTACATCTCACCACAACCTGGTTTTCATTTCGGAATAGATGGCAATGAAGCACCAAGAGAAATAGTAAGAAAAGGCTTTGGTCGCATACAGTTTGGCCACTCTGAACTCAGTGGATACATGAGCCATACTAGGGCACTCAATGAAGGATCAAGGGCAGCAATCGATGCCATGAGATTCATTTAATAAATTTCTATCGTATATATAATTATGTTATATATTGTGGAT
>CAWVTW010000097.1:0-5007 GCA_963933175.1 uncultured bacterium | reverse complement strand
GGGGCACCCATTTCAACACCTTCTTCAATAAAATCGAAATCTAAGACGAGATTTAAGGCAGCAATTACCACTACAAATCCGCTGAATAAAATCCCCATCATGCCATTACTATGAATGACGCCAATGCTGGAACCAAAAAAGCCCATGATCATATTTATAACATAAAGAATAGCGATCCCACCTGTTGCAGCTACAACACCCAGTTTAAAATTTTCTGTGGCTTTAATAAGACCGGATTTATAAGCAAGCAATAAAGCACCCAAAGTGCCGAATGTTAAAAAAATCGCCTGAATCACAATTCCTGGATACATTTGTTCAAAAATCATTGATATCACACCAAGAACAATCCCTTCTACAACTGCATACATGGGAACCGTAATGTGCCCCAAAGTGGGTTTAAAAATGGTAACCATTGCCAAAATAAGTCCGCCAATAACGGCAGGAATTACCATTCCATGCATGCCCGGATTTCCCCACGTATAACCAGCACTCAAAATAATTAAGAGTAATCCTATTCCGGTTTTATTAACTGTTCCACTCAATGTCATGGTACCTTCCGTCACAGCTGACAAATGCTTCGTAAATGCGGATGATTGCAGCGCTGGGTTTCCAGACCTCATTGAAAGATGTTTATTCATTTTCTTCTACCTTTTCAATTCTAAACCATGGTTTTCCATCAGATCTCTTTTTCTTGGCCATTTTCATTAAACTCATTACCACAATAAGGATAAGTGGTAACGATAATATAACTGCAGGATTTTCCATGATTAATTAATAAAAATATATCTTAACTATTATTGACTGCTGCAATCCGATCCATCACCGGCGGATGACTGTATGATAAAAATACCATGAGCGGATGTGGTGTTAAATGCGACAAGTTATTCGCAGCTAATCCTTTCAGCATACTGATTAATGCTTCCTTGTTTTGAGTATGCTCCAAAGAATACGCATCAGCTTCAAATTCATTTTTTCGGCTCATGGCAGTTGTAAAAATAGATGTGAGCAAACTCACGGGGGAATACAACATTCCAAAAAAGATAAGTCCTCCATAAACAGAAACAGTCTCCACACCAAAAACAGAAAATAATGCAGGATCATTCATAATAAGATTAAACACAAAAAGCATAACACCCGTTTCAAGTATTCCAAGAATTGTTCCAGTAATAATATGTTTCTTTTGATAATGGCCCACCTCATGGGCTACCACAGATACAATTTCTTCGGTTGTATGTTTATCCAATAAAGTATCAAATAATGCAATACGTCTTGATTTTCCAAATCCACTGAAATACGCATTAGAATGAGATGAGCGTTTGCTGCCATCCATCATATCGATTCGAGCAATAGGAAAATTAACTTTTTCTGCAAATACTTCAATGGCTGTTCTCAATTCCCCTTCTTCGAGAGGTGTAAACTTATTGAATATGGGCGCAATCACATGAACAAACAATGGCTGGATAGCAATCATAAATGCTGTGATCATTCCCCATGCAATCCACCAACCATTCTCACCATAGGTATTAAAAAAGTAAAGAACTGGACTCATGATTATTGTTCCAAACACAATGGTGAGCATGTATCCTTTCAATTTATCTAATACGTAGGTTTTCGAAGTTGTTTTATTAAACCCATATTTCTCTTCTAAAACAAAAGTACCATATAGCGAAAAAGGTAAATTAATAATATCATTTATAATAAAAATAATTCCAAAATACATTAGTCCACTTAAAATAGGATGAACCGTTTGAGTTCGGACAAACTCATCTAGAATTCCAAAGAGTCCGGTGTGAATTACTATTAGTGTTAATGCCAAACTGAAAGTGCTGGAAAATAAACCAAATCGTGTATTGTCTTTTAAATATGCCTGTGATTTGGCGTATTTGTCTTCATCATAATGATCCTGAAATCCATTTGGGACATCTTCCGAAACACTATTCATATTTAAGACTGAGCTTACCGTAGAAAGTAAATATTCTATAATAAGCGCACCAATAATAATCAAATAATATGTTTGTTCCATTTATAAAAAACCTAATTGAATTTAATAGAGCAGCCCAATGCTTTTGTAGTTTGGGGATTAATGGGGTTTCCTGCTAGCAAAGCATCAATTGCATTTGCCAGAAAGGGTACTTCCACTTTTTTTGCATTTTTTGCGTTATCATCTATCGCACCAAGATAGACCAATTTATCGTCAGCATTGAACAAATAAATATGGGGTGTCTTTGTGGCACCAAATGCTGATGCCAATTCCGATTCTGGATCCTGTGCGTAGGGGAAATTGTATCCATTATTTTTTGCATGCTCCACCATTTCTTCAAGACTATCTTCACTGCCAAACCGAGCTGCATTAGAATTCACGGCGATCATACCAATTCCCTTTGGGGCATATGTATTTGCCAGCGTCACATAGCGGTCTTCCCAGCGGATAACCCAGGGACACGTGTTGCAGGAAAAAACAACCAAAGTTCCCGCATCTCCTTTTACATCAGCCAGTGTCATGGTGTTCCCGCTAATATCTGCCAGTTGATGATCCATGAGCGGCATGGCTGAACCAATTTCTAATTCACCACCGATCAAAAATGTGATTCCGGTCATGATGGATAAGATTATTTTCATACAAACTCCTATTCGTTAATTGCACGTTGAATGGCTTCTCTGAATTTACTTTCTGATTCTTTCCCTTCCCAAAATATCAAGATCTTTCCTGATATTTTTCCATAAAGGATTGTGAAGGGTAGTGACCCAGACCATTCTGGGTGAATCCCATTTATGAAGGATTGATCATTCTCATTTTTTATAAATGAAACACCAATAACTTTTTGCTCGTTCAGGTAACTCTTCACTTCACCCAATTGATCATCAAAATCTGCACTCACAAATACCACTTCCAGGTCTTTGATCTCATTACCTAAACTAACGATCATGGGAAATTCTTCCACACAAGGGGCACAGGTTGTTGCCCAGACATTAAGCAAAACTGCTTTCTCTCCCTTATAACTCGAAAGGTGTTCTTGAATCGTTTTAGAATTGGTAGCAATCAGGTCCACATTGCTGCATGCCGAAAATAATAGAAAAAAAGAGAGACCTAACACAAACAATGGCAATCTCATGGCCTGACCTGCTTCATTTCATGCTTTGAAAATAACTTCGCCTGGTCATCATAATGAATTGATGATTCAATTGCTGTTGCACTGCCGTATTGGTGAATAGTCCATGCATTTAATTCCCCATTGGGGCCCCACTCTACCGCTTGAAAATAACAATCCCCAGCGATTCCCACATATGTATCATTTTTCTTTTTAAAATATATAGCTCTTAGTAAACCGGGACCTCCGGAAAGTGGCAAATTTGTTTCTCCTCGAACCAGGCGCAATACCTTCCCCAAAGGAACATCAATCTTGCCAAATTTATTCTCTAGATAATCAATCGTTTCAACAAGCTTACTGGTGATGGCATCAGTTTTATATTTAAGATTATCCTCATTAAACGCATTGGGAAGTACAATGATGGCCAACGCTGCTGCAGTGTTACTCGAGTCAGCTGACAAATCCCAATTTCTGATCAGATTTAATGCAGAGATCAATTTGGGATCCTTTTCATTGGCCATATCCTGAATATATCGGTCTCTCACCTTGGCAATGACGGAATTTGTTGAATATTGGGTATCATATTTATAGTTGAAAAATTCATCCCGCGATATGGATGAATCTGCACCAAATGTTTCCAAAGCACGAAGAGCACGATTGGTTTGGTGAGTTTCAATCCCTGTCCAACCCGGTAAAGGTTTGGATACATCATCCGTATTACCTGTAGCAAGATAAGGATTGCTGTTGCAGTTTTGTAAAAACCCGTCTGCTGGGTTTAACACCTGGGGCAAGGAATCAAATGGGACATAATCAGTCCAAATATTTTCTTGTTTGTCACCTGCAAGAAGCTCGTTCCAATTATAACCTTCATTGCGTCTAGGGATTTTAGCATTATAAACATAAAAAATGTTGCCATCTTTATCTGCATAACCAGTATTAAACATGGGTAAAGCATGGATCTCCATGGCCTTTCTAAATTCAGAGTAATTCTGTGCTTTTCCCATGCGATACCACTCTTCCATAAATTTCAGATTTTTTGCAGATGAAATACGAAGCGAATAGGTTCCATGGTCAAATTCCATCACCGGACCATGAATAGATTCTTTTACTTTCCGTTTGAAAGTCCATGAAAAAGGCCCAAATAATTTCACTTTAATCGGCACTTTCCGGACTCTCATTTCTTTCCATGAACCTTCAAACCAGTATTGATCTTTATTTTTTGGATTAATGGTTAATTCATATACGTCAATTAGGTCTGGTGAATTCACAGTATGACTCCAGCCCAAATTTGTGTTATGGCCAACCAAGGGGATGGGAGAACCGGGAAACAATCCTCCATAAAAGTCCCACCCTTCTTCGCTTATAAAATGTGCTTCGTACCAAGCAACCGGCCCTTCCCAAGGTTGATGACTGTTGATCCATATCCGCGTATAGCCATCACTGGATCGATGGGGCGCAATGGCAAAAACATTACTGGCAAGCATTTTAAATGACTCATTATTTTCACCATTTCCGTTCAGCCCTATTAATTGTGGACGTTGTTCTTTTGATAACTTTTTCATGACGCCATCCAGCCCGAACATCAATGGCATTCTATGAGAGAATCCCGCAATCAGGTCTTTCCCATAGACAGGAAATATTTTTTTCTTTCCTTGTTCAGGGTAATCTACTAAATATAGGTTAATCCCGGCTGCATAAGCATCGCATAATATTTTCACATCATCCGCAACATCGGATTCGTAGTTGGAATCAATAGTATTCCATAAATCCATGAGATGGGCATAATAATCATTCACAGCTGCATCCTTTCCATACACCGATGCCAGTTTACCCCTTGTTGCTAATAATATATCACAAATAGTTTTAAAATCGTCTTGAGCATGGGCATAAGCCAGTCCAAACGAAACATCCGCATCTC
>CAWVTW010000096.1:0-5009 GCA_963933175.1 uncultured bacterium | reverse complement strand
GGCATGCTACACAATAAACAAAATGTATTTGATGATTTCATAGCCGCAGCGGAATATTTGGAAAGAAGTGGAATTACAACTCCAAACTATCTTGCAATTCGTGGCGGTTCAAATGGAGGATTACTCATTGGTGCTGTTTTAAATCAGCGGCCTGACATTTGCAAAGTAGCGTTCCCCGAAGTTGGAGTTATGGATATGCTTAGATATGAACAATTTACAATCGGTCACGCCTGGGCAGTGGAATATGGATCTGTGGCAAAAAAAGAACATTTTAAAAATCTGGTCGGGTATTCTCCTCTACATACAATTCAAGATGGTACACATTATCCTTCTGTTCTTGTCTACACCGCTGACCATGATGATCGCGTAGTTCCGGCTCATTCTTTCAAGTATGTGGCTGCGTTACAAAATGGACAGGGAGGAAGCGAACCTATTTTGGTTCGCATTGGCCAAAGCGCAGGTCATGGCGCTGGGAAGCCGACAAAGAAAATTATTGAAGAATACGCCGAAAAATGGGCTTTTATGTTTTACGAAATGGGATTGGATATTTAAGCAAGGACACGAGCCAGATCATCCCGGATCAAGATTAAAATGGCTGATTGAGACACAATCAAATAATCTTTATTCTCAATTTTGATCTCGATACTGGCTTTGCCGAGAAACAATGCATAATCCCCGATCTCTGCCTGGGTTGGAATATATTTTACATCTGACCTTTTATCTTTCCAAGGTTCATCAAAGGATGAATCAGGTGAGCCTAATGGGATTCCAGGACCAACTTCAACAACCGTCCCACCACGAACTTCCTGTTTTTCAATCACACTGGGAGGAAGGTATAGTCCGGCAGGTGATTTACTTTCACCTGTATCAGGACGAATTAATACGCGGTCACCAACGACCAATACTTGTTTATTTGTACTTTTCATAATTCAATAGATGGATAAGCACTGAAATGCCGGTTGAAAGTTGGATAGTACCAAAGATCTGCAGTCTTATAGATCTGTTTCTAATTCTTTAGGTTTCGGTGGTGACTTTCCCCAGTAAGTTGCGCTGGTATTTAATAAAAAATAAACATTATCGTTGGTACGATATACTTCCGCAGAATTGGAATCACGAATATAGTTATGCTGATAATCCTGCCCAGCATTTCCAAAGATATAATGAATCAATTTCTTATCTTTATCATCGAAAACCTGGAGATGACGGCCCAATGAATCATCTACACCAAATTTTTCCCATTTATTTTCGTTTTTTGAAATGAGCATTTCCATTTTTACAGCAAGCAAGCGGTCAAATAGGTTGCCTATTTGATTTTCTTTGATCAAAAGTGTATCAGCCTGTGTTATACGCCAGGTTGTATCGGATCGTACGAGCTCTAATGAAAGATCTGCTTCAGTGATCAAGACACGATGTATATCTTCTGGATTACCGGAAAATATAGAAGAACCTGTTATTGTGTATGAGCGTTGCACATTTTGGTTGTAGAAGTAAATACCAATAAGTACTACAAGGGCACCTAATGTATATTTCAGTGAATCAGTCATAGATTTGCCTCAGAATTTCTGCATGTTGTTTTTCTTTTCTCATTTGAAAAAAACCAAAGGTTAAAACGAGTAATGATGGAATTAACATATTTGCCCATTTCCATTTTTTTCGAGTCGAATCTTCCAATTCTTGAAGTGGACGACTTGTGATTTCCCTTGATCTCAAAGAGATTAAATCTTCATCTCCAGCGAGATAATCTACTGCATTCATCAGGAAAATGAGATTATCATTTACAGACATGCCTGCATCATCCGCTAGGAACTTAGAATCTGAGATAAGCATCAATTCACCACCATTGACCAGTCTTGATGTTGCAGCCAAGATTTTTCCTTTTTGGCCTAACATTCGAATAAACGGATTTTGCTGTGGATCCGGACTTAATATATAATTACCTTCCATTAATCCACTATTAGAAGATGATTTAAACAACTCAACAACACCAGCAACTCGATCATTGTTAGTGGTATCAATTTGAATTTCACTTGGGAAGAATGGTAGAACCTGTTCAAGATCAGAAACAACAATTTCATCCTTATTAAAAGATTGTATAATAGGGAAGAAGGGATAGTCCATTGGTCGATTCATCATGAAAATTCCACGACGTTCCTGGACCTGTACTTTACTTGATTTTCCATCTAAGACCAAATTTTGCTTTAATATTATACCATGATCTTTTAGAAAAGTAAAAATGTCAGAATCGATTGGATTAGCTTGTTGCGTCTGAATATCTGTCAATATACCACTTTGCGTAAGGAATATCTTTTTACCAGAGTCCATAATAGATACAAGGTTATCCATTACTAATGAATCCAATGAATCCACGGCTCCTGATACTAAATAAACATCGATATCAGTAATGATAGGGCTAGATAAATCAACAGTTTGAAAAGAATAATGCTGACTTAATTGGGAAGAAATATTGTCTGTTTTTAATCCCGTTTCTGAATCTAAATGAGCCAAACCTATTTTTTTCTTATCAATATCAATTAATGATTTTATTTTAGTACTAATTAAATATTCTAATCCAGAAGTAGTTTGAATAACGGGAATCACTTCTTTTTTATCTTCAAACAATAAGACCATTCCAAGATAAACTTTTTTGATTTCTACCTTATCATTCTCAATAACTTGCATTTGAACTGGCTGAATTCCATCTTTTCTGGCTTGTTCTTCCATGTCCTTATCCGATTCAGGGTTATGGAAAAAGAATCGAATATTATTATCAGAATAGGCGCTGAATTCTTCTAAAATATCCTGCAGAAAACGCCGTGTATTTCCCAGTTCATTTGGAAGATCATCAGAAAAATACACTTTCATGGTTAAGAGTTCATCGACCTTGGAAACAATTGATTTGCTTGATGACGACAAAGAATACATTTTATTATCTGTTAGATCAAATCGTTTGAAAATATCTCGAGCAATTAAATTTAATAGGAGAAGTATTACAAGTAACCCGCTTGAATAAAGAATGAATGAATTTTTATTTTTTGTTAACATGACTTAACTCCATTTCCGGGATTCTAGTACCCGGGTTGTCATGAAAAGAAAAAATCCAATTACCGATCCAAAATACACAATATTCCTTGTATCAATAACGCCTCGAGACATATTAGATAAATGAAATTCTGTACTCAAATACTGGATTAAACCAGCTAAGCCAGATGGCACAAATACTAATAACTTATCCATGAGAAAAAAAGTAATTACAATTGCAATTCCGACTATAAAAGCAATTACTTGGTTTTCTGTGAGACTGCTTGAAAAAATACCGACTGCTGTATAAACGCCGCCTAAAAGAGCTAACCCAAGGTACCCGGTAAATACGGCTCCATGATCTATAACTGTTCCAACATTAATAAGTGTAATATAATGGATTAAAGTTGTTAACAGGGCGATTAGAATGAGGGAGAGACCTGCCAGAAATTTTCCGATGACAATATCTCTTTCCCTAACTGGAAGCGTGGTAATGATCTCGATGGTTCCCAGACTTTTTTCTCTGGAAATAAGACCCATGGAAACGGCTGGGATAAAAAAGAGATACACTAAGGGAACGATCCCAAACAGCGACCTCATATCCGATTGATTGTAAAGAAAAAATGTGTTGGTGAAGAAATATCCAGTTACCAGCGCAAAGACCACCAAAAAGATATAGGCCATGGGAGTGGTAAAAAAAGATCGTAACTCCTTTTTATATATTGTCAGAATATTATGCATGAGCAGAACCTCCATCTTGAGTCAAGTGTCTGAATATGTCTTCGAGGTTTCGCGTAGAAGTGCTCATCTCCACAAGTGTCCACTCATGATTCACAGCATAATCAAAAACATCTTTTCTTGGATCGGATGTACTGGTGTGTTCAAGAGTAACTCGAATAGAATCAGTCGCTTTATGAATTGAATGTATATTTATACTTGGAATCACAGCTTTCATATCCTGGATGCTATTTTCATCTGCATTTTGAATTTCAAGATGAAGTTGGGTCATTCCTTTTGAATCTGATATAAGGTCATCACTGGTACCATCAGCAACAATTTCACCATTATTAATAATTATAATCCGATCAACAGTTGCCTGGATCTCTTGGAGAATATGGGATGACATGATCACAAGTTTTTCTTTTCCTAGCTTTTTGATCAGCCGTCGTATATCAACGATCTGGTTTGGATCTAATCCGGATACAGGTTCATCCAAAATCAATATTTTAGGATCATGGATCATTGCAGCAGCGAGTCCGATACGTTGTTTATATCCTTTTGAACAATTACCAATAGTTCGATGCACAACTCCTTGAAGTGCACATTCTACCACAACTCGCTCCAATGCTTTCTTATAATCATGGTTAACGATTCCTCGAATTTCTGCATGAAACTTCAAGTATTCATAAACTTTCATTTCAGCATAGAGCGGATTCAGTTCTGGCAAGTAACCAATTTGTTTTTGAATCTCGATGCTATGCTCTATAATATCTTTTCCGTCAACGAATACATTCCCGGCTGTTGGAGCTAAATAGCCTGTCATCATTTTAAGAGTTGTGCTCTTTCCTGCACCGTTGGCTCCTAGAAATCCAACAATTTCTTTATCAGACAATGAAAATGAAATCGACTTCACGGCTTGAACATGTCCATAATTCTTGGACAGATTTTCAATGCGAATCAATGGTAGTCTCCTTTAGTTTTGAAATTATGAATGTTAAATGAATAAAATAGTTCCTAAAATTGCTGGCAATATTATCAAAAAATATGTTGATGGGAAACAGAACAAAAAAAATGTTTTGTGACGGATGACACAAACGTCAAGGATTAATAGGAAATTACCTTGACTCTAACGTAGGAATGACCATAGTTTAACACAGACTAGTCAAATGATTTTGGCAAGTAATGGTATACCAAAACAAAACAAAAAAGGAGAGTTTTATGACTCGTATCTTTAAAACAGTCATTTCTACTCTGGTAATCTTATCACTAGT
>CAWVTW010000095.1:0-5078 GCA_963933175.1 uncultured bacterium | reverse complement strand
ACCCATGTACCTTTTGGCGATCAGGCAGGTGTAAGTCATTCTGACAAGATCGATAATGACGAAGATGGTGAAGAAAACAGTCCTTTAATTACACAGGAAATGATCAATGATGTATCATCTCAATGGAATATCTGGCCTTCACTGAATGACCCTATTCAGGATTCTATTATTCATATTATAGGATTGGATGACTTGGATCTTGGACTCCCCTACGCAGATGGGATTGATAATAACGCTGATCCAGAAGACCCCTACCTTTTAGAGTATCCTGTAGGTTTAGGAGTTGATGTGAATAGTCCACTTGTGAATGCGGACATGGTCCTATCAGCAGCAAATGACCCCTGGCTAAGGTATTCAGTTCCTAACTCTAATATAATCCTCTATGATGTGAATATTGAAGACATTGGCAAGCCCTATGCAGATGGCATAGATAATGATGGTGATGGTGCCGTGGATGAAGGTATTGATGAAGGCATTGATGAAATGATCGATGAGTCACGGGATGATTTTATCGATAATGACGGGGACTGGGAACCATCTGACGATGTAGGGATCAATGGTGATGAATCAGGTGGAATGGATGCAGGCGTGGGTGATCAAATGCCTACATCAGGTTCCGGTACGGGATTCCCCGGTGAACCCAATATTGATAAAACCGATGTTGCAGAGTCGGATCAAATGGGACTTACTGCTGTTGGATATGACCCGGCTGGTTCAATTCCAATATCAAGTGATGGCTATCTCTGGTTGTTTTATATGACACCCGGAAGTTACTGGCAGCCGCCCGCTGGTGGACAGCCCCCTGGAGACTACGACTTATTTGTCACTTCGGGATTTTTCCCCCTCAAAGCAGGCCAAACTGAACGGATCGCTATGTCTGTTACATTAGGTAATGACGTAGCAGATGCTTTGAGGAATAAAGCCGTAGCTCAAACCACCTATGATTTTGATTATCAATTTGCCAAGGCACCTGACCCACCAAATGTCACAGCAGTTACGGGTGATGGTTCAGTTACCTTATATTGGGATACACATGCCGAACAATCCAAGGATAAATATATGGGTGAAATCACCAATGATGTTGATCTCTATGATTTTGAAGGTTATAAGATTTATCGCGCTACAGATTTTGAATTCAATGATGCCTATAACATCACTGATGGAGAAGGAAACCTGACTTTTCTCGAACCCTATATACAGGATGGTGAAAAAGCTCAATGGGATTTAGAAAACGGCAAGACAGGCTGGCACCCAATTGACCTGAATGGTATCAAATTCTACCTGGGAGATGATACTGGCCTGCAGCATTCCTATGTTGATCTTAATGTAGTAAGCGGTCAGCGTTACTATTATGCTGTGGTTTCTTACGATTATGGAGGAGATCTTTCTAATGATATTATTCCCAGTGATTCACCCATGCGCCTGAGAGTTAATTCTTTGACAGGTGAAATAGAATTAGGACCCAATGTAATAGAAGTAACTCCTTCTCCCCCATCTGCCGGATACAATGATGCTGAATTTTTGGGCGATACCATTAATCACATCAGTGGAACGTCTAGTGGCAGGATTTATTATGAAATAATTAATCCTATGGATATAAAAAGTGACCATACCTATCAGATTACATTTACAGATACAATACTTGCAAATCAGCAGGGCCCCGCTGGCTATGACACTGTAACCACGAAATCATATTATCTTGTTGATGTTACTGATACAGAATACCCTGATACACTGGTTAACGATGAGCATGAATTCAAAGCAAGCGATGGACAGGTTATCGAAGGGTTTAGGCTGGCATTCAATAATATTGATGAATTAAGATACAATGAAGAAAAGTCTTACTGGTCAAGGGACAGTATCTGGACATTTAATTTTTTCAGGTATGCCACATTTAACATTATAGGGACCAAACTTCCATATGATTATAGGATCATATTTACTGAAGAGCAGTCTGATTCATCCATTGATATGTGCATGCGCTATTTACCCAACACAACTACATGTTTTCCTGGATTTTTACACCCAAGTAAACCAATCAATTTTATGGTTGAGCGTAGAGGATCACTTACAGGTATTGATTCTATAGACTGGGTAAAAATACCTGTGGGATTGATCGATGTTATTCCCATGGGTGATCCAGATGGCTTTTTTAATGCAGACGGGAATAGAGAAAGTGACTGGATCGTACTTATGGACTATGAAGATGATGACGGTAATCCATGGCCGTCCTGGGCTTTTTACCTGAACCTTCATCCAAACGATTCGCTTTTAGTCTATAACGAACCTCAACCCGGTGATACAGCTTTTATAATTGTTGAAAAACCATTTCTCCCAGAAGATATTTACCAATTCACAACCGTTTCACCCTACATCGATACACAACAGGCTAAAGATGACTTAAACAAAATTAAAGTAGTGCCTAACCCCTACTATGCAACCACAGCCTTTGAAGGACAAAATACTTTTACATCTGGCAGAGGTCCAAGAGAGATCCAGTTTAGACATCTCCCCCAGCAATGTACAATCCGTATTTTTACGATCTCAGGAGAACTGGTAAAAACAATTCAACACTCTTCTGCAATAAACTATGGAACAGGAAAATGGGACCTGCTCACCAAAGATAATCTCACCGCAGCTTACGGAATCTATGTATACCATATTGAAGCAACTGGAATTGGTGAAAAAATTGGGAAACTGGCTATCATTAAATGACAAGAATTCGTCATATATTATTTTTCTTCTTCTTGTCTTCCCTTGGATATTCTGTTGATAAAACGGGTACCATGGCGGCAAAATTTTTATCAACTAATGTTGGTTCAAAAGCTGTTGGTATGGGGGGCGCATTTACAGCTCTTGCCAATGATGGTTCAGCCATGTACTGGAACCCTGCAGGGATTGGATTTAACCGCCTTAGAAATGTGTATGTGAATCACTCTGACTGGATCGCTGATATCACTTTTGATTACTTTAGTCTTTCCATTCCCGTAAATAAGAATCGTTATCTTGGAATAAATGTAACATCCGTAACCATGGGTGAAATGGAAGTAACCCGTTACGGTAATGAAGATACAGGGGAAACTTTTTCTGCATCGGATAACGCATTTGGTTTAACCTATGCTCTTAACCTGACAGATCGATTTTCAATAGGATTTAATGGGAAATACATTCAGCAAACTATTGCTAATAATCATGCCAATGGGTTGGCTTTAGATTTAGGCACTCTATTTGAAACGCCTTATGGCTTCAGGCTGGGAACATCCATCAGCAATTTCGGACCTAAGATGAAAATGACAGGTAACGATCTTCTTGTTGCTGTCGATGTAGATGAGTCTATCCACGGGAACAATGAAAGTGTTACCGGGTTTCTTGCAACGGATGAGTTTGATTTGCCCCTGATACTCAGGGTTGGCATATCGGATGATCTAAATATTGGAAAAATAGTTCGAATGACCTGGGCACTGGATACTAATAGTCCCAATGATAATGCCAGCTATATTAATGCAGGTATGGACATTGGATTATTTGATGACCTTTTTAAACTTCGGGCAGGGTTGAATTCACTCTTACTAGATGATAGAGAACGAGAATTTTCTTTAGGTTTTGGAATTAATTCTCCTGGAATTATAAAACAAAATCTACAAATTAATTATTGTTTTGAAGCTTTGAACCATCTTGGAGATGTACACCAGATTAGTTTAGAGATTGTCTTTTAGGCTGGAATAGGGAATCAGTTTGAATTCTAGTAATATATTCACAAATTGTAGGTAACTCATTATTGAGTTTCTAAATTGAAGGTAAATAAATAATCATATGGAGAAAAAAATGAGAAAACTTGTTATGGGTTCGTTTATATTAATTTTATGGATCACAACTGCCACTTCAGCAGTTACATTTAATTTAAATACATCAACTTCCCCAGGATTCACCGATACAACTTCAACCCTTGTTATTCGTGGTACTATGAATGGCTGGTCAGGAAATGATTGGGATATATTTAATATTGGAGGGGATTACTGGACCTTCACAAGTGATACTCTCAGTGATGGTGATTATGAGTATAAATATGTCGTTATTGATAATATGGGAACCGAATCATGGGAGTCTACTGATAACCGAACTTTAAGCGTTTCTGGTGATACAGACCTACCTCAGGATTACTGGGAAAATGGCACCACCCCGCCCTACACAGAAACGAATAGTATTGATGCATGGTTTCGAGTTAGTACTGCAGGTATTCTAGGTTATAATGGCGAGGTCATGCACATTGCCGGTACTATGAATAGCTGGAGCGGTGAGCCCCTAACGCAAGAAGGAGACTCAGAGTTTTGGTCTGGACAATATTCCTTTGACCAATCTGGATCAACCGTTTCATATAAATTCCAACATGGTTTAGGTGGTTGGGAAAGTGGCATTAATGACAGATCCTTCACTTCAATAAATGATACAACACTTCAGTGGGTATATTGGAATAACGAAGCCCCTACAGAAGAAGAAATTATCTACTCAACTGTCACCCTTACACTGGTTGATGAAGCGAATGGATTTCAGGATATTAGATTCAAGGGCACTATATCTAACTGGGCAAGTGTGCAGGGATACGATGATGGTACCAATGGAGATGAAATAGCTGGTGATTTGATATGGACAGCTGTATTTGATAGTATAGTCGGTCCTAATGAATATGATTGGGGTGCAATTGATACCGATAATGGTAATGGTACAACATGTACTGTATGTGATGGCAGTGATGGATATGGAACTTGGTTATTAGATTTAATTGGTGAACCCAACCAAGAATTTACTATTGCAGAAGATGGGTCTGTAACTGGCTCCACCAGTATTACCATCCCTTACCAGGGAAGTGAAATAACAAAAACAGTCATATTCTCAGTTGATTTGACCGAATGGCTGGATGAAGAAGGAGCAACCGGAATGCCTGTTTTTAGCGTGGCCCGAGGAGATCAGATGCAGGTACGTGCTGGGTTTAATGGTTGGGACTGTAATGACCCTACTGACTGTGTAATGACTCGTACTCCGGGTACAAATATTTTTAGTCTGGCAGCCAATGTTACAGG
>CAWVTW010000094.1:0-5085 GCA_963933175.1 uncultured bacterium | reverse complement strand
CTGCGCTTGAAGTTTTTCATAAAGATTGTCTTATTCATCTTGGAACTTGTATTGCACCAATCGGAAATGCAAAAAATGGAGCGTTAGTTCTTACAGCAGAGTTCACCTTTCCTGATGGGAAAAAAATTCATCATGAATTAAAAAAAGATGAACTTTTTCGAGTCGAAGCCCCTTACGAACCAATATCTGCCGTATTAAAGCCCGATAAAAAAATGGATATAGGTTCCGGAAAAGGAGAATCGATTGAAACAACTGTATATGGAGGTGTTGTTGGATTGATTTTGGATGGTCGCTCTAGGCCAATCTCAATTCCAACTGATTCTGGCGATAGATTAGCTGCTCTCAAGAATTGGTCTGAAGCAGTTAATGAATACCCTAAGAATAGCTAAGGTTTCAAATAGGATGGGAAATAGCCTTAAGAAAAGGAGTGGATATTTCAATGAGTTACTTTTTATTAAATCATGAAAATATGGACCATACTACATTTCATTTGGACGCCAATCGGGATATGGTAAATCGTCCATTTAAATATCATAAATAAATATTGTAAACACATAAATGGCACACTCATATACACCTGGACTTAAAGTCTTGCATCATACTAAAGTTGAAAAAAGCAGGAGACTACCTATTAAGGGGAAAATTACAAAACAGGTGGGAGATCTTCTTAAACCAGAAGATGTGGTTGCAAAAACGGATCTCCCGGGCAATGTTCAGATGTTAAAGGTTGCTAATGTGCTGAATATTGGTCCCGCGGATGTACCAGACGTGATGCTTGTTGGAGAAGGTGACAAAGTTAAAAAGGGGCAAATGATTGCGGAAACTAAAGGACTATTCGGCTTTTTTAAATCGGATGTAAAATCACCTATTGATGGTACAGTTGAATCTATTTCAGATGTTACGGGGCAGATTGTAATGCGAGAAGCACCAATTCCCGTTGAAGTGGATGCTTATATGTATGGCACCGTTAAAGAAGTCATTCTAGATGAAGGTGTCATTGTTGAAGCTGACGCAGCTTTTATTCAGGGCATATTTGGAATTGGTGGTGAAAGTCGTGGAACGATGGAAATCCTTGTAACTAATCGTGAGCAGGAATTAACAGCAGATTTATTGAATGAAGCTCATAAAGGTAAAATTGTTGTGGGCGGTTCTTTTGTCAGTCTTGAAACATATAAAAAAGCTTTATCTCTAAAAATAGCTGGTATAGTTGTAGGCGGATTTAATTATTATGACCTTGAAGAAATATTAGGTTATACCTTGGGTGTAGCAATTACAGGTTCCGAAGATTTAGTAACTTCCCTTATCTTGACAGAAGGATTTGGAAATATAAGAATGGGAAGCAGGACATTCGATCTCTTAAACAAAAAAGATGGTAAATTCGTGTCCATCAATGGTGCCACACAGATTCGAGCTGGCGTAATACGACCAGAAATTGTTATTCCACTTCAAGAAAACGAAATACCTGAAACATCGGTTCATAAATCCGATGATAGAGGAATAGGTAAAGGGAGTCTAGTCCGTATAATTAGAGCACCTTATTTTGGTAAAATGGGAGAAGTAGTGAGTCTCCCACCGGAACTTCAACAAATGGAGTCTGAAACTATGGTTCGTGTGGCAGAAGTAAAAATTGATAGTGGTGTTTTGAATATTCCAAGAGCTAATCTTGAAATGGTGGAGACTGATTGAGATTATTATGGTAAATCGATTAAAAGAAATTATAATCCCTAACCTAATTCCTAATTCCTTGCCTCTACCAGAGCAAGATAGTGCATTTCTTCAACGACTGGCTGAAAAAATACATAGTTCAGGTTTTGTTACGCCTGCAATTTTCTTCCTTGAAATGACAAAACCTTTAGCGTTGTTAGGAAGCCATGCTCTTGTTTTTTTTGGCCCAATTTTAAATACTTTTATACAATCAGAAAATTATTATCGGACGATTCAAGTTTTTGAAGAACCTGAAAACATAGAAATATTATTACAAATGATCGAATCGTTGGAAGCCAATGCTGTGATCAACACTGGAGATAATCATGAATGATCGTGATTTTATTATAGGCGCAGGGGGAGTCACATTTTCCTTCCTGATTTATTGGTTTATGGGCCATCCGTTTTTTATTATCGAACGAATTGTAATGTTCATAGCTATTATGACGTTTACGGGAACACTCCTGTTTTTCATCCGGAAAGCACGTCGTGGAGAAGAAATATTTTTAAGAGAAATTCCCGGACTAAAAGCGGTTGAAGAAGCTGTTGGGCGTTCCACAGAAATGGGAAAACCCGTATTGTTTGTACCCGGCATTATGGATATGGATCAAGTTGAAACTGTAGCAGGGGTCATTGTATTGGGCCATGTTTCAAAAATGACTGCTAGGTATGAGACAACCTTGAATGTCCCTGTATCTCGTGCAATTGTGATGAAAGCTGCTCAAGATGTTTGCAAGGAATCCTATCTGATGGAAGGCCGGCCGGATATGTTTCATGAAGATATGGTTCATTATCTTACAGATGAGCAATTTGCCTATGCCGCTGGTGTAAATGGAATTATGGTACGTGAAAAACCAGCTGCCTGTATGTATATGGGGAAATTTTATGCTGAATCTCTGATCCTTGCTGAAACAGGAAATTCGATTGGGGCTATACAAATTGCTGGTACAGCGTCTCAAGCACAAATTCCATTTTTTGTAACTGCGTGTGATTATACTTTGATAGGTGAAGAATTTTTTGCAGCAAGTGCGTATTTATCTCAGCGTCCCGAATTGATAGGTGGGATAAAAGGCCAAGACATGATTAAAATAATTATAATTGGGATGATTATTGGCGGTGTCGTTCTCCGGTTTCTTCATGATGGTGGAATGATTGATTTTAATATTCTTGAATTTCTAACGGTGAGATAAGGAAAAGATTTATGCTTTGGAAAAGACAAATCCCAATATTAATTGTGGCAGTAATTGGCTCAATTACTTTATTTGGGTGGTTCATAAATGAACCAAACATTAAATCTTTCGTTGATGATGATGCCACGCAATGGTTCGATATCCTCGCGAGTTTTGCTATTTTTCTTGGTGGTTTCAATTTACTTAAAATGCAATTGCAGAAAATTTTCCGTAGACAACGAGGGTGGCAATACAGCATATTTGCTATTGCAGGATTCTTTTTAGCAATTACTGCTGGATTCTTTTACAAAGGGAATCCTGATGTTGCTTGGGGAACACACGTCACAGCTGATGGTACCTTGTTCAAATGGATTTTTACATATATGTTCGCACCACTTCAGGCAACTATGTTTGCCTTACTAGCATTTTTTGTTGCGTCTGCATCTTACCGTGCATTTCGTATCCGGAATTTTGAAGCAACCTTGCTTCTCGTCGCTGGCATTATTATTATGATTGGACGAGTTCCATTGGGGAGTTTTATCTCCAGTTGGTTCATACTGTATTTATTGGTCCTGATTGGCGGTATCACCGTTAATTCATTTTTTAAAAATAAACAATACACAGCTATTTTTGTTATTGTAGGGATCATAGTAGTCACTGCCGCAGGATCTTCCCTAGGGTGGCCTTTGGATCAGCCTGGTATTCTCTACCTTCCTTATCTCCAAGAATGGATTTATAAATATCCTAATGTAGCTGGTGCAAGATCCATCATGATGGGTATTGGAATGGGAATTTTCGCAACATCAATCCGATATATTCTCGGTATTGAAAAATCATATATCGGGGAGTAGCCGTGAAATTTTTGACTGATTTAATTTTGAAAATGGGAACCGTTGATCGGCGATGGATCTTCCTTGTTATTGCATTGGTTGTTATTATACCATTATTCTTTCCCCTAGGGTTACCAATACGTGCTACCGCCACCACTCAATATGTGTATGATACAATTGATGCTTTGCCTCATGGATCTAAGGTGTTAGTATCTTGTGAATATGGTCCCAGTACAAAGCCCGAGATTCATCCCATGGTTTTGTCAGTTATGCGCCATTTATTTAAAAATAAGCATAAAGTATATGTGACATGCCTTTGGCCAGACGGCCAATTTTTAGCGTCAGATGCCTTGAATTTAGTGGCACGGGATGAATACGGATTGACTTATGGAGAAGATTATGTTTTACTCGGATTTCGTCCGGGAAATGAGGCTGTAGTTAAGGGCATTGTGAGTGATCTCAGGAAACTTTACACCATTGATGCAAAAGGAACAAAAATCACAGAAATTCCAATGATGGAGGGCGTAAACCGATTTGAAGATTTTGATTTTCTTTTCTCTGCATCTGCAGGTTACCCGGGAACTATTGAATGGGTACAGTATGCAGTCGACCCTACAAATGTGCCCATGAGCACTGGGACGACATCTATACAAGTTAATGATGTGATGCCTTACGTTTCTGCAGGTCAGATACAGGGAATTCTAGCTGGGATGCCAGGTGCAGCAGAATATGAAGCTTTAATTGGTGTCCCTGGAATTGGAACTAGCGGAATGGATGCCCAGTCGATTGCACACTTGGTGATTGTCCTGTTTATCGTTCTGGGAAATATTGGTTATTTTATTGAACGAAATCGTTCAAAAAAGTATTAAGGAGTAATTATGTTTGGTGAAATATTTGGTGCTTGGGTTGCAGTCTTCTTAACGTTTGCTATCTTCTCATTCCTTTACAAAGATAATCCATTTTACAAAATCGCAGAACATATTTTTGTTGGTGTTTCGGCTGGATATTGGACTTCTATGTTCTTTTGGACACAGATTCAACCCAACTTATTCGGACGACTTTGGCCATCGACCCACTATTCGGATGGAATTTGGTACGGTGTCTACGATCTATTTGGCTTTATTTCTTCTTCAATATTTCCGGCAGGAGGAATTGATAAAGGGCATGAATTGCATTTTAGTTATTTAATCCCATTTGCATTGGGAATTATGATGTTGCTTAGTCTGTTTAAAAAGCTGAATTGGTTTGCCCGTTGGGGGATTGCTTACACAGTCGGAATGGCTGCTGGACTTCGTGCATATGGTTTTCTTAATTCCAATGTCATTTTACAGATAAAAGGTACAATTATTCCTCTTTTGGATCCTGATTTGCCATTTTTTAGC
>CAWVTW010000093.1:0-5099 GCA_963933175.1 uncultured bacterium | reverse complement strand
GATATTCACGGGCTGCACGGTTGATTGATCAAATGGAACAGACGGGTGTAGTGGGGCCATTTACGGGGAGCAAGGCAAGAGAAGTATTAGTGGATGAGACCTATCTCGAAATGATTCGGGAATAATCAGTTGCAAAAATTATTTTTATTTATAATCCTTGTGGGAGAGATGGGAGCTCAACCTGATCCGTATCAGCAGTTTTTAGATTACATGAATGCAAAGGGTGGCCGTATTCTAGAAATTGAATTTTACCAGGAACAATTTGGTGAACGATTTGAATCTAATGGCACTTTTTTTTATTCAGGAAAAAGGTATTATACCTTTGATGCTTTGGATCAACGAATCACCTTTAACAATGGTGAGATCACCACGATTAACAAGGTGGGGAAACAGGTGGTCTATGATCAAGCTATTCCCGGGGAAGTAACCATCTTCGATATATTGACAGGAACAAATAAATCTCTTCAAACAGGTGAAACCCTTTTAGAAAAAAATGGATTTCGAATTCCATTTACCTTGTTAGATTGGGAAATGCATGGGACAATTCGCACCATTCCGGACAGTGGTAAACCGAAAGAAATTATTTTGAAAACTGGTGAGAATTCAGAGATTTGGATAAAAATAGTATCTGTGGAATCTGTAAAAGGGCGAGACGTTGCAACGATCGATCTAACAGAATATGAGATTATAGACCTTCGTGAATAAATATTTAAAAATTTTAATTGGAGGCGGAATCAGCCTACTTGGGATTTATCTAGCTTTTATGGGAGAAGATTTTGACGGCTTAATCCACCAAATAAAAGATGTGAAAATACCTGGATTAACCCTAGGTATTTTTTTACTTGTAACGAGTTGTATTATCCGTGCATACCGCTGGAAATTGATCATGGATCCTGTGGAGAAGATTCCACTTCATGATGTATTTTCTGCCACCATGGTGGGCTATTTTGGAAATGGAATACTTGCATTTAGATTAGGAGAATTGTTGCGTGCTTATTCCGTGACTTCAGGACGGCAGATGTCCGCCACACAAGCTTTTGGGACCGTGATCATGGAACGTATACTTGACCTGCTTATGGTAGTCATTATTTTTGTTTTATTAATTCCTTGGTTTCCATTTGAACAGGATGGAATTCGGTTGGCTGTCTATATCTTTTTAGGAATCAGCTTTGCTATAATTTTGGGTATTATTTTATCATGGAAGTTCAACCTTATGGGAATAATAGGAGAGGTTGCTGTCTTACAAAAAGGAATTGGTCAAAAACTATTTCAAGCCCTTAATAAAATATTCGATGGAATAGTTCTCATCAGAAAAACGGACCATGCTATGGGAATTGTTCTTTCAAGTATCTTATTGTGGGGTTTTTATTATGCAATGACATTTATTATTTTGGGTGCTTGTGATTTAAATCTCGGGATTGTCGGTTCAGGAATTATATTGGTATTAGGTAGCGTAGTTATTGGAATTCCAGCGTTACCGGGATCTGCCGGAACTTATGATGCAGGAATAAAATTTAGTCTGATGGTTGTTTTTGGAATCGCTAGTGAAAAAGCACTGACCTACGCCATCGTGAGTCACGCAGTGTCCTATTTCCCATTGGTTATTATTGGAATGATCTATTTTATGTATGGAAGTGTTCGTATTAAAGATGTCAAGAAGGAGTCAATAACTGTATGAAAAAGTACGATTGTATTTTTCTAGATCGGGATGGCACATTAAATCCGGATCCGGGATATATCAGTTCGTTGAATGATTTTATTTTTTTTGATTTCACCCTATCTGCATTGAAACAATTAGCTGAAGCTGGTAACAGGTTTTGTATTATTACAAATCAATCTGGCATTTCCCGTGGGTTGATCCAACAGGATAGCTTGCAAGAAATTCATGATTTTATCACTTTAGAATTTGAAAAGAATAATATCCCTTTATTGGGAATTTATGTTTGTCCAGATCATCCGGAACAGGCAACCGAGCGAAGAAAACCTGGACCGGGGATGTTTCTTGAGGCGGAATTAGATCACGATCTTAATTTGATGGATTGTATGATGATTGGCGATTCCGCTGCAGATATGGAAGCAGGTGAAATGCTTGGATTGGATACCATGCTTGTTCTTACAGGTAGAGGTAAGGAAACCATCGAATTTTTACCAGAATATGAAATGCCAACCTTTATTGTAAATGATCTGAAAGAAGGCGCTCAAAAATTATGTCATTAAAGGTTGGAGTGTTAATGGGTGGCCCTAGTGAAGAAAAGAATGTTTCTTTATCATCAGGAAAAGCAGTGACTGATGCCTGTAGGCTAAACGGGTTTGAGACTACTGAATTCCCATTTCATTTTGATTACAGGAAATTGCTCCCGGATCTTAAAAAACAGGACATTATTTTTAATGCTCTCCATGGTGGGATTGGGGAAAATGGGAAGATCCAGGCCTGGTTGAATAAGAACAATATTAAAAATACAGGATCGGGTCCAGAATCATCTGCTCTTTGTATGGATAAGGTAAAAAGTAAAAATATTGTAAAGAACAATAATATTAGAACACCAGTATGGGAAATGCTGAATTCCGTTAATGATAGGCCAACATTACCTGTCCCATTTGTTATAAAACCAAATGATCAAGGGAGCACGGTTGGGTTGACGATCATCCATGATGAATCAGAAATAGATGCTGGAATTACTGAAGCATTTAATCATAGTGATCTTGTAATGGTTGAGGAATATATTCATGGAAGGGAATTAACGGTAACGGTTTTGGGTGAAAAAGCATATCCCATTGTGGAGATCAAGCCATCTCATGAATTATATGATTATGAGTGCAAATACACACCAGGAATGAGTCAGTATATATGTCCGGCAGATATCCCGGAAGAATTAACAAAATCCATTCAAAATAACACGGAAATTATTTTTAAAGCGTTAGGGTGTGATGTATATGCACGAGCTGACTATTTATTAGTTGAAAACGGAAAATATTATTTTCTAGAAATGAATACATTACCTGGAATGACTTCCACAAGTTTGGTTCCAAAATCTGTCAATGCTACCGGAATGTCATTTGAAGAATTAATAAAAACAATTATTGAGTTAAGTTTATAAATGCCTCTACAGTTTTTTAATTCATTAAAAAGAGAAAAAGAAATTTTCCAACCAATTGAAAAAGGGAAAGTGGGATTATATACATGTGGTCCAACTGTTTACGATTATGCTCATATTGGGAATTTCAGGACCTTCATGTTTGAAGATTTGCTAAAACGCTGGTTGCTTCATTCGAACTACGATGTAAAACATGTTATGAATATTACAGATGTAGATGATAAAACCATCAAAAAAGCAAAACAAATGAAAGTCAGTCTTTCTGGTGTCACAGATAAATATACCCAGTATTTCATGGAAGATCTGAGGTGGCTGAAAATGATACCTGCAGATATCTACCCAACTGCCACTGAATCCGTTCCAAAAATGATTAGCATGATAGAACGTCTTTTGGAAAAAGGGTTTGCTTACAGTGAAGATGATGGATCCGTGTATTTCAACATTAGCTCTTTTCCGAATTATGGAAAACTCACCCAAATAAATATTTCAGCACAGCGAACAGGTGATCGTGTAATGGAAGATGAGTATGATAAGGATGCACCGCAAGATTTTGCTTTATGGAAAGGATGGAAAAAAGAAGACGGAGAAGTTGTTTGGGGCGCTCCTTGGGGAAGAGGAAGGCCGGGATGGCATATTGAATGTTCGGCAATGAGTAGTGAGTCCCTAGGAGACCATTTTGATATTCATTGTGGTGGCGTTGATAATATGTTTCCTCATCATGAAAATGAAATTGCGCAAAGCCAATGTGCCACAGATCAGCCATTCGTAAATTTTTGGCTTCATTCTGAATTCCTTATGGTGGATGGAGGTAAAATGAGTAAATCTCTTGGTAATTTTTATCGGATTTCAGCCTTGAAAGAATTAGGCTTTAGTGCTGAAAACATCCGATATCAATTATTAGCAGGTCACTATCGATCAAAAATTACATTTTCAATTGATAAAAAGCACGAAGGAGATAAAGTTGTTCAGCGTTTATCTGACTTTTATACTCGCTTACAAAAATTGAATGCAAATGAGAGTTCAACTGGGTCAATGCCAGAAGCTTATTCCAAATTCCGAGATCGGATGAATGATGATTTGGATTCACCTCAAGCACTAGCTGTTTTCTTTGATTGGATGAAAACCGTGAATGGAAAAATTGATAAGAATGTTATTACAGATTCAGAGTTAGGACAAGCGTGGGAATTTTTAATAGCTTTTGATTCAGTGTTTGGATTTATTCGGAATCAGGATTTTGAAATTCCAGACAAGATAAATCTATTGTTAAATAAACGACAAAAAGCGAGAGATGAAGAAAATTGGGTTGAGTCCGATTTAATTAGGGAACATTTAAAAGAAAAAGGGTGGATGGTCGATGATACTCCCGACGGTCAATATATCAAAAAAGCATAAATAGCAAATTTTGTGCCAAGAATTAGTTTTTTTCATTTTTGTTTAAAATATATATTGAATCGTTTTTAAGATAAGTATTAAATTGCGAGGCTGTGCATGTGAGTTTCACATCTTCGTTAAGTGGGAATAAGTTTAATTCATTATTACGAAAGTCATAATTTATTCGTAATGGCGCATTATGCCACCGTAGCTCAGTTGGTAGAGCGCCTCACTTGTAATGAGGATGTCGCGGGTTCGACTCCTGCCGGTGGCTCTACTGAGCTGTTGATTGAAAAGAAGTTTTCGGGGAGATGCCCGAGCGGCCAAAGGGAGCAGACTGTAAATCTGCCGGCGTATGCCTTCGAAGGTTCGAATCCTTCTCTCCCCACCGTCGCGAGTGTAGTTCAACGGTAGAACCCCAGCCTTCCAAGCTGGTGATGTCGGTTCGATCCCGATCACTCGCTCGATATGCCTGCGTAGCTCAGTCGGTAGAGCACTTCCTTGGTAAGGAAGAGGTCACCGGTTCAAATCCGGTCGTAGGCTCGCCGAACAGTGAATGAAGAAAAAATATGAACTAAGGAGTTTATAAGTAATGGCTAAACAAAAATTTGAGAGAACAAAACCGCACGTGAA
>CAWVTW010000092.1:0-5136 GCA_963933175.1 uncultured bacterium | reverse complement strand
CTCACCGGATTGAATCAAAAGGTCTCTAATTATCCCGGCGTAACCGTAGAACAAACCACCGGGATTGCTCAAATAAATAATACATCTGTGACTATTATAGATTTACCTGGGACATATAGCCTTGCTCCGGAATCTCACGATGAAGCCATTGTTGCATCAGAGTTTGGGAAGTGGGCTAAAGGTGAAAATACACCTGACTGTATTATCTCGGTAGTTGATGCTACCAATTTGACGCGGAATCTTTATTTGACTACCCAACTCTTGGATTTGGGCAAACCCGTTATTGTTGCTTTAAATATGATAGATCTGGCTCGTAAAAAATCAATTAAGATTGATTGTGAAAAATTGAAAAAAGACCTCGGGATATTTTCTGTCATTCCTGTTTCGGCTAGATTGAACGAAGGCATCGATGATTTAAAAAGCTCCATTACCCAAGTCATGAATTATAACAATGAAACACCCACGGTTTTCCCAATCCCGGAACCGATTCAAAATGCTATTTTACCTCTTCAAAATTGGTACCAAGACACATTTAAATTTTCGGAAAATTTATCTCGCTCTTTTGCAATTCGCACAGCAACTATTGGTACCACCCAAGGTATCGAGCCGCCGGACCCTCAATTAATCAACGCCTGTAAAATGGATTTGAAAATGATTGGATTCCCATATCAAACATTGGAACCGACCCTACGCTATCATTGGCTAGATCAAGTTGTGCCCCCATCAGAAATTCCCATAGAAAAAAAGTCAAAAAGTGAAAAGACAGATGAAATATTGACCCATGCCTGGGGTGGACCGTTAATTTTTGTCGGATTATTGGCTTTCATATTTCAAGTCATTTTTTCGTGGGCTACTGTACCAATGAATCTGATAGATGTTGGTATAGCCCAATTGGGGACTTGGCTCGCTCATCATTTACCAACCGGATTATTGAGTGATTTATTGGTAGAAGGAGTCATCGGTGGTGCAGGAGCTATTCTAATATTTTTACCCCAAATATTAATTCTTATCTTTTTTCTAACTATGTTGGAAGATTCTGGTTACATGGCTCGTGTTGCTATCATGATGGACAAAGCCATGACCAAGGTGGGGCTCCATGGCAGATCTGTTTTACCTCTCATGAGCGGTTTTGCATGTGCGATTCCCGGGATTATGTCCACTCGAACCATCGATAGTTGGAAAGAACGGCTCGTGACAATTATGGTTTTACCACTTATGAGTTGCAGCGCCCGGTTACCTGTTTATACACTTATGATTAGTGCCTTTATTCCCGATACTGAGGTATTCGGTATTTTTGGCTTGCAAGGTCTCACCATGGTGTTAATGTATTTCCTTGGAACCGTAACAGCAATGATTTTGGCACTCTTATTTAGTAAATGGATCAAAACAGAAAGGAAATCATCCTTCATTATGGAATTGCCGCCCTATCGTATTCCTTTAATGAGATCAGTGTTTCGACAGGTTTATACTCGAGGTAAACTTTTTGTAACCGATGCTGGAAAAATTATAATGGCCATTTCTATTGTTTTGTGGTTTTTGGCATCGTTTCCTAAAATAGATTCTAGGAACAATGAAACAAGATCCATCCATTCCAGCTATGCTGCTGATATAGGGAAAGCCATTGAACCCATGATAGCGCCATTGGGATTTGACTGGAAGATCGGTCTGGGACTGGTTACATCCTTTGCAGCACGGGAAGTTGTCGTTAGCACTTTAGCTACTATCTACAATGTAGAAAATGATGGGGAAGATATGATTTCCTTATCCGATGCAATGAAACGAGACAAGGATCCTGTTACTGGGAAATCAATTTTTACGCCATTGGTAGCACTGAGTCTCATGGTCTTCTATGTGTATGCCGCTCAATGTATGGCTACATTTGCCATCGTGAAACGGGAAACCAATTCCTGGAAATGGCCTGTTTTTATGGTGATTTACATGACAGGACTCGCCTATTTTAGTTCACTCATTGTGTACCAAGGCGGATTGATGATGGGATTCTCATGATCCAGGAAATTCTCGGTGGGCTTATTTTGATAGTTGCGCTAGTCATGATCGTAATTCGATTCAAAAAACAGGTAACGGTGGGTGAAGGCAATCATCAATGCGATGATTGTTGATTAGATTAGGCCTTTTTCTCCATTTTTATTGAATGGGATTCGGATCGCGGGATTTCTTTGTATCCTAATTTTTCATATAATTTCTTTGCAATATTATTTTTTGGAACAACATTTAAAGAAAAAGTTTTACATCCCAAAATTTTGCCTTGATTTTCAATTGCATTGACCAATTTTGTGGCTAAGCCACATTTCCGGTTTGATGGGGCAATAAATAGATGGAATAAATGCGCGTTATCTTCACTTATTCTCATGCTTATATGGCCGATGATCCAATCGTCCAGTTTTAGTACAATCGTCGTTGTTTTATCCACCGTGTCAGCATAGGAAACTGAAACCCATTTTTTAAATTTGAAAGGAAAGGAAAGGGTAGGCGAAACAAAGTTTAATGCCTTTGGATTCTGAAACCAGTTTTTTAAAACAGCTTCAATTATACGGCAATCTTCTTTCCGTGAATATGAGATTTCTTCTAAAGTATATTCTTGCTCAGACATTGGTGAATTTACCTGTGTTTAACTACTTGACTCTATTAACAATATCTTGAAAAATTAATACATGAAGAAAACACTAACTCCCATCGAAAAGTTTAAAGAAGGAGATTCCATCCAAGGCTTTTATCTTTGTGTACAAAAAAATCTTCGTCATACCCGCAATGGTGATCTTTACCTTGATCTTGAATTACGGGACATCACCGGCCATATTTCTGCCAAAATTTGGGACTCTGTGGCTGACTTGAATGAAAAATTTGAATCCGGGCATGCTGTGGTTGTTTCTGGAGATGTGGAATCATTCATGGATCGGCCGCAATTGGTAGTTCGCAAGATCAATAAAGCTACAGTTCAGCATTATAGCAGATATGGTTTTGATCCGGCATTAGTGGTGCCATCTTCCAAAAAAGATCCCAATAAAATGTGGAAGGATATTGAGGGACTCATTAATGGGATGAAAGATGATTATCTTCGAACTTTGGTGAATAATATTTACCAAGAGAATAAAACCAAACTTATGATCCACCCGGCTTCCGTTAAAATGCACCATAATTTTCGTTCAGGATTTCTTGAACACATACTGACCATGGCGCAAATCGCCAAAAAGATTTCACCATTGTACGATGTGGACCGAGATCTGGTTTTGGGAGGTGTTTTCCTCCACGATATTGGAAAACTTATCGAGATCAACTCCGAATACGAAGCAGAATACACGGATGAAGGAAATCTGATTGGTCATATTGTGATTGGTCGGGACATAATCCGAGATGCTGTCAAAAAGATTAAGAATTTCCCAAGTGATCTTGCTCAAAAAATGGAACATATCATTTTATCTCATCAAGGCCGATACGAATGGCAATCTCCAAAAATGCCATCTTTTCCAGAAGCGCTACTTGTTCACATGATCGATATTCTAGATGCTAAAATGAATCTAATGGATATTGCGTTAAATGAAGACCAGGAGCCTGGAAAATTCACTAATCGCCATAATTATTTTCGTATCCCGCTTTTGAAAAAAGATGAACCTGAATAAACTGGTTCAGGCTGCGATCTTTGCGGCAATGGCCATAGGGCTTGGATTCATGTTCATGCTCGTCCCAAATCTCGAATTCATTTCCGTCACTGTATTTCTTTCTGGATTAACTCTGGGAATGGGCTATGGCGCTTTGGTAGGCGGAACGGCAATGTTGATTTATTCTGCCATGAATCCTTTGGGGTCCGGGCTCATTTATATCACTCTTTTGTTAGGCCAAATTCTTGCCATGGCAGGAATTGGATTATTAGGTTCAATTTCGAAACAATTTCTAAAAATAGATAATCCGCTTGTTTGTTCTATAGTTGCCGGTGGAATCGGATTGGTGTGTACTTTGCTATACGATGGGGTTACCACATTAACTTATCCCATCAGCGCAGGTTACAATTGGGATGAAACAGTAGCTTATGCAATTTCTGGATTATTATTCACTTTCATGCATTTAGTTTCCAATGCAATCATCTTTTCCCTGGTTGTTCCTGGATATTTAAGGCGTATTTCTCAATAAGATGAAAAAAATAGTAATAACATTTTTTGTATCTTTTGGTTTATCTCAACAGATCCAGTTTATTCCATTTGATTGGAGTGGGCAATTTGGGTATGTGAATAAAAATGGCGTAATTATGTGGAATCAAGATTGGCAATCGGGCCGCCTTCTTTTTGATGGCACATGGTCTGTTTATCCTAAAATGTATGGCAATGAGATCGAAGAAGGGTTTTTAAGTCAATCACCAGATACATCCAATTTTGATTCATCACTAGTAAGTTCCTATTTCAAATATGATCAGGGGGATTATTCATTAGACAGGTTTTCTTTAGGAACAAATTATACAGGTAATGGACGACAGGTTCATTTTTACGCATTTAAACGTTCATATTATGGTGCCTATGGTCAGTATAATAATCAATCAAATCAACCCATCCAGCAATCTTATTTAGGGTCCTATGAATCCCAAAAAGGAAAAGAACATGCTGGAATTTCGGTAGGGCATTTTAATACTTATTCTGGGATCGCGGATTCCACAGCACGCGGTCTTATTGATAATCGGATTACAGCTATCAATACTTTTTGGAATCAATCATTTGGTCAATTCAATTCAAAAGTAAACTTCGACCAATTTATGCAGCGATACGTTATAAATCATACATTATCATCATATATAGGCTCTAGATATTTGACAAGATCAAGAATTATTGGCGAATTATACTGGAAAGATAATTTTACAATTGGAGCCGAAAAAAATATGAGAAGTACCAGGATGGATACTTTGATAATAGCTGATTGGAACCGATTGTATATTAAAAGCCAATTGTCATTATTTGATATAGACCTTGGGGTAACAAGTCTAAATGATAGTAGAAATATTGATTATAATATTGGAATGAATTATCAATTAAAATCATTTTTAATAAATGTTGGCATAGAACAATTAGTGAAGCCTATTCATCCTTATTATTTGTTTCAAAATTATTCTGAAAATATTGATCTCATTTCCGT
>CAWVTW010000091.1:0-5153 GCA_963933175.1 uncultured bacterium | reverse complement strand
AGTTTCATATCCAATGTACGAAATGTTTAAGGTACAAGAGCGAGTAGAAATATTAAGAATAGAAAACGAACCATCGTTTTGGGAAATATCACCGATCATTAATTCCGGAATAAATATATTTGCGAACGGAATGGGTTCACCTGTCTCTTTGTCCAGAGCTCGACCGGAAACGGCGAAACGAAAAGGAGTGATTGGATTAAATACAGTAAATTGATTCCCCGTTTGTTTCCACACTAGATTTGAAGTGTAAAGGATTGCACCAACTGCTTCTTCCTGAGTGCAGGATTTACATTGTGCAGAGATGGGTGTGTTTACAATATCATCAGGGAATACAATAGAGACCCCATGATCATCGATCAGCTCCTTTAGTGCGGTTTTTAGCGGTCTGTTAAGAAACTGGAAAGATATTGAATCTGGTTTTGAAACTGAAAAAGCCGAACTCAAGAATAGGAGCCCGGTTAAAAAATATTTAAATGGGTTGGTTAGCTTAGAAGATCGTGCACGTATCACCGTTAAATTTAAACTCATGTTGAGTCAATAATGAAATAGTGCTCAATACTGTATTTAAATCCTTTGCGTCGATGACGCCAGTGACTGTGATATCAGAGAAGGAAGGATTGGCAAATTCAAATGAGATGCCAAAAGTGCGTTCAATTTCGTCACAAACTTCTGATAAGGGCGTTTGTTCGCAAACGAGTTTTTCATGCATCCAGTCTGGATAATTAGTGTAGGAAATGTTTTGAAGATTCTTTTCATCAAATTTAGAATCAACTTTGATCATTTGTCCTTTATGGAGAATAACAGATTTTGAATCATTGGAGACTTTTACAATCCCTTCATTTACTCCCACTTCAAAACCATCTTCTCTTGAACGAACATTAAAAGATGTCCCTAAAACAGTCACTTGTCCTTGATTTGTCTGAATAACAAAAGGGGTATTCCCATTTTGAACATTAAAATATGCTTCACCAGTCATGGCGAGTGAACGATGATCAGTATTAAAGTCTTTTTTATATTTTATCTGACTTCCTGCATTTAGTCTAATGGTTGATCCATCAGGCAATTGAAGGGTTTGGAAGTCAGTTGTTTGAGTCATAAAGGTTTCTGTTGTGAGTGAATCATATGCAATCGGTAATGCAAAGATCAATGCAAGCCCCAAAGCAACAGCATAGGTAATGCGTGGTTTGAACTTTGATAAAAATCTCTGTGCCGGAGGAGCGAGGCGTTGTTGATCTTGATTTATATCTTTATCCATATCAGAAATATCCATGTGCTGGGAAAGTCGCATCCAAACAGCTTCTTTATCAGGCGGCGATGGCAATTCAACTTGAGCGCTACGCTCCCAAATCAATTTTTGTATATCGTCTAGTTTTTTCATTTCTATTTCTCTCTGGATTCTAAGAATCGTATCTTATCTACGTTACACCAAAATAACGTCGAATTCCTTAAAAATACTCATAAATAATTCTTTAAATTTTTCTTTAATACTTTAAGTGCTCGGTAGATTTGATTTTCTACAGTTCTCACACTTAAGCCCAACAATTCGGCAATTTCAGGATTCGATTTACCTTCTATACGGCTCAGAATGAAAATATTCCTACATTTATCCGGCAATTTATCATTCACCACTCTTTGAATTTCTTCTTGCAGCATGGTTGCCTGATTTACTGCTTCAGGATCATCAAAATGGGATTTCCCAAATTCAGGGAGCAAATCCTCATGACGGTGCCTAACCTCCATGTGGCGAAAATGATCATAACAAAGATTGGTACTAATGCGGGCAATCAGTGAAAAAAAAGATTTTTCAGGTTGAATAGATTCACGGTTACGCCAAACCCGTAGAAAAGTTTCCTGGGTAATGTCTTCGGCGAGATCTCCATCTTGAACCCTGTAGGCGACGAATCGAAATAGGGTATCATGAAAATCAAAAAAAAGCTGATTAAAAGCAGTCTTATCTGAATTTTTGATACCTTGAAGTAGAATTTGTTCCTGTTCTGCCATAGTAAAAAGGGTCAAAATTTAACGGGACTTGATGATGATAAACAGGACTGGATGAAAAATTCAAGTCCCCGAAATGACAAGGAGGATAAGAAGGAATAAGGTTGTCTTGGGATAAAATTCCGAGGACTTGTAAGATTTGTAATGCATCAATACATTGAATGGTTCCATCTTTTTATTTACTCTTGTATTTTTACAAATGAACTTTGATGCTAAAAGAGTCCGTCTGATGAATAGAGAATATCGTTCATTTATTTGAAAAATGATTTTATCAAAATATTTTTATGATAACATGTTCATTTTTGAACATACTTTTGATGTCTCTTTGGATTACAACCATCCAGAATCAGGTCAAATATCTATTTTTGTGAGAGAGATTAGATCTAATCCATCAAAAAGAAAACCTTATCTTCTTTATCTTCAAGGTGGCCCTGGTTTTGAATCACCCCGACCCATTACAAAATCCGGATGGATCAAAAAAGCTTTAAATCGGTATGATATCCTATTGTTGGATCAACGGGGAACAGGCCGAAGTACTCCTGCTAATTTTCAAACAATTGGCGATTGGGGTCCAAAAAAACAAGCAGGATATTTACAGCATTTCCGGGCAGACAATATCGTAAATGATGCTGAATTTATTCGCAATAAAATGATAGGTGATAAACCGTGGTCTATTTTGGGACAAAGTTTTGGTGGATTCTGTGCATTGAATTATCTTTCTTTTCATGCTAGTGGGCTAAAGGAAGCCTTGATCACCGGTGGAATTCCACCACTTATAGCTCACCCGGATGATATTTACAGACGGACCTATAGGCGGGTAAAACAAAAGAATCTGAATTTTTTTAATATTTTTCCCAATGCCCAGGACAGTGCGTGCCGGATCGCTGACATAATTCAAAAAACAAGCCCAGAACTTCCCAATGGTGATAAATTAACGATTGAACGATTTCAACTATTAGGACTTCAACTGGGGTTTCATGACGGATATGCTAACCTGAATTATCTTTTTGAAAATGCCATTTCCAATGAAAAATTATCCTATTCATTTTTAAAAGGGCTTATGGGGCTCCAAAGTTTTGATACAAATCCATTTTTTACTATTTTGCACGAAGCCTGCTATGCGCAGCAGTTTTCAACAAATTGGTCTGCTGAAAGAATACGTGGTGAATTTCCAGAATTTAATCCAAATTCTCGTGATCCATTTTTATTCACTGGTGAAATGCTTTATCCTTGGATGATGGACCAATTTCAGACGCTCGCACCTTTTAAAGAAGCAACGCAAATTTTGGCAGAAAAAAATGATTGGCCTTTACTTTATGATTCAACTGCTTTATCCAATATAGATGTTCCTATTGTGGCGGCTGTTTATACAAATGACATGTATGTTGATAAGGATTATTCTTTAGATTCAGCTGAATCTATAAAGGGAATTCAGCTTTGGGAAACAGATGAATTTGAGCACAACGGACTCCGGAGTCATGGTGAAAATGTGCTATCAAATCTTTTTGAACTGCTGGACTAACAAATTCAAAATACTGATTTAAATTACAGGATATGCTGAAACGAACATTTAATTGGTTCTTACATATTGGGGGGATTCTTACCCTGATTATGTTCATGTCGGGCTGTTCTTTGCTCAAGGGACCGCTGTATCCAGATGTCATCTACAATAATCGACAACCCTTAATTTCTGTCACCTATGAATATGGAGAAATTGAAATAAAATTACCGTTGAATTATATTGGTGTCGTTCCAGAAATTATTTCTTTTGAAGTGTATGCTCACGGGGACACAGCTAATCCAATCATATCAATTCTCCAAGAAGCCCCAAGGGTATTTTTTGTTTATCTTCCTCAAGGCGTTCTAGATATTCATAATAAATCCAATATCATCAAGATCATTCCACAGGATACTAATTTTCGACCAGTCAATGTTCGATTTAAAGGTATTCGATTCGGTAGGATCGTATTGCCACCCAAATCAATTCAAATGGGACAATTGATTGTTAATGGAAAGGTATTCCTGAATAAAGATGAAACTCCTTTAGGTGGTGTGGATGTCTCCATCCAAAACTTTGATAATGTTATTAAAGAGACCACGACCAATGATTCGGGATTTTATCAATTATCCGTACCGGGAGAATACAAATATGCCCAGCATCTTCGATTGGTTGCCGGCAATAATATGATCTTTAAACCTTTCAAACAAAAGCTGGATTTTTCTCAAACACTTAAGATGAGATATAATATTGGCATGGGTCCCAATAAAGCCATGGAGGATCCAATCTACCTGACAAATAGAGAGAGTGTCCATTTTAGGGAACAACCTGATATTGGTTCTGAAACACTTTTTCTACTTGGAGCAGGGGAAGCCATTTCAGTTACTCGAGTTACACCAGGAGAATATTACGGATCGATTGAGATTGAAGTTGGCAGTAAGAAAATGGTACAATTGGATGGGTGGGTCAATAGGACGGATGTTTTTCTCCTTGATTTAAATAACGTATTTAAAAAAGAGAGTGGAAATGCTTCGGAATTATAAATGGTTTTTAGGAAGCTTATTGCTGTTGGTCAATTTGTATGCTCAGGTCAAATTATCTGTGAAAACAATTCCAAAAAAAGTTAATATTATGTTGGATGGAATAAATATTGGGAAATCTCCTATCATAAATGATAGGATCAATCCAGGTGTTCATAAGTTTGAGATTATAAAAAGTGGGTTTGCGCCCATTACATATGATATTTTGGTAAATCCTTCGCAAGCAGTTCATCTTGATTTTTTTATGAACCCGATCTATCAAGTTAAATTCAAAACCCAGGAAAAAGGATTGGTCTTTGAGTTGAATGGTGAACATTTGTGGGATGATCCATTTATTCGTCTAGATCTTGAAGCCGGTGACCATTTTCTGAGGGTATTCAAATTAAATGAGATCATCGATGAACAAACGATTCATGTTGATGAACCGAAAAAATTTAATTATTATTTGAAGAAACTCATTTCTGAAAAATAGAAGTGAAAACATTACCACAATATTTTTTGTTCCTTTTTCTAGGATTTCTTTATAGCGCCAATCTTGAGCCAACTTTTTTAGTTTTGAATCATTTTGATAAATTTTTACCCAATGCTGATTCTTCACTTATTGAAAATTTTTCTAA
>CAWVTW010000090.1:0-5171 GCA_963933175.1 uncultured bacterium | reverse complement strand
CTAAAAAAATAGATAAAGCACCTGTTTATTCTCCAACACTTAAAAAGATTTATAGTGAAGAGATTACATCTGCCATGCAAAAGCTGTTCAATTACTCCAGTAAAATGGAAGTTCCACGAATCACCAGTATTTGTCTAAACATGGGATTAGGCGATGCAAAAACTAATTCCAAGAATCTTGAAAGTGCTGTGGAAGAGATGACTTTGATCTCAGGTCAAAAACCGATCATTACTAAATCAAAAAAAGATATTTCAAATTTTAAGATACGTAAGGGATGGCCCGTGGGCTGTAAAGTGACTTTGCGTTCAACAATGATGTATGAATTCTTGGAAAGGTTGATTTCTGTTGCATTGCCTCGAGAGCGTGATTTTCGCGGACTGTCCTTTAAATCATTCGACGGTCGCGGGAATTATAATTTTGGAATTAAAGAACAAATTATATTTAATGAAATTGAATATGATAAAATTGAGTCCATCCGAGGATTGAACGTAACTATCACAACATCCGCAAAAACGGACAATGAAGCATATCAATTGTTAAAACTCTTAGGGTTTCCGTTAAGAGAAAAACCAGTAAAGCAAGAATTGGAAGAGGCAGTCTGATGGCCAAGAAATCACAAATTTATAAAGCAAAAAGAAAAGCAAAATTCTCAACTCGAGAAAAGAATCGGTGTTTTAAATGTGGACGACCACATGCCTATTTGAGACGATTTGGGCTTTGCCGATTATGTTTTCGGGAAATGGCACTGAAAGGTGAGATTCCCGGTGTAACTAAAGCGAGTTGGTAGGAGAAAAATAATATGTCAATGTCTGATCCAATTTCTGATTTTTTAACGCGAATGCGTAATGGGCTCGCAGCAAAGAAACGCTGGGTTGATGTCCCAAGCAGCGCATTAAAAAAACGTATTGCACTTGTGCTAAAAGAAGAAAAATTTGTTGAAGATTTCTTCTTTATTGCTGGAGATAAAAATAAAGAAAGTATCCGTGTTTTTTTAAAATATGATTACCAGGGAAATCCCGTAATTGATAATATAAAACGTATCAGCCGTCCTGGCCTGCGTGTCTATGTCGGTGCTGGTGAAGCACCTCGTGTATTGGATGGGCTTGGGATTTCAATTTTATCAACATCTAAAGGTGTATTATCCAATAAAAAAGCCAATCATCTGGGTGTCGGTGGTGAAATACTCTGTGAGGTATATTAAGAGATATGTCAAGAATAGGTAGAAATCCAGTCAGTATTCCTGAAGGAGTTAAAGTTGATCTTTTGGGACAATTGATTAAGGTAACGGGCCCTAAGGGGGCACTTGAATTCAATGCTCATAGAGATATGAAATTATCGGAATCTGATGGCACTATTATTGTAGATCGCCCTTCTGATGTCAGGGAACACCGTTCGCTCCATGGAACGACTCGCCAAATGATCAATAATATGGTTATAGGTGTGTCGGTTGGTTACACCAAGGAATTGGAAATTATCGGTGTTGGGTATCTGGCGCAAGTACAGGGAAATAGATTAAAACTTCAGTTGGGTTATTCTCATGATATTTATTTTGATATGCCGGATGGTATCACCGTTACTGCCAATAGGACGGAAGTTAAAGTTGAAGGTACTGATAAACAATTAGTGGGAGCAGTTGCTGCTAAGATTCGCTCTTTCCGAAAACCAGAGCCATACAAAGGGAAAGGTATTCGTTACAAGGGTGAATATGTCCGTTCGAAGCAGGGTAAAACGGTGGGGGCTAAATAATGGCACAACATCGTTCAATAATTCGTAGAGATGAAAGAAGGCGGAATAGAAGTAAGAAGACTTCACGCCTGAATCCGAATCGCCCAAGGTTGGTTGTCTTTCGAAGCCTTAAACATTTCGAAGCTCAAATCGTAAATGATTTTGATGGGCATACTCTTACTGCAGCATCATCTAGAGATAAAGAATTACAGTCTGCTTTAAAAAAAGCAGAAAATAAAACAGACATTAGCCGAATTGTAGGTGATGCATTGGCGAAAAAAGCCAAATCCGCAAAGGTCGGTCCAGTTGTATTGGATCGGAACGGATATCCTTACCATGGCCGTGTTAAAGCATTTGCAGAAGCCGCCCGTAAGGGTGGATTAGAATTTTAAAGGAGTCTGATTTGCCTATCATTAACCCAGCTGAGCTTGATCTTCAAGAAGAAGCGGTAGTTAAAATTAATCGAACTGCGAAAGTAACATCTCGTGGTAAACGTTTTCGTTTTTCTGCTCTCATTGTCGTAGGCGATGGGAAAGGCCATATTGGAGTTGGCCTAGGTAAAGCAAACGAGGTAATCTCTGCTATCAATAAAGGGAAGGATATTGCGAAGCGAAATATTGTAAAAGTTTCTGTTGTCAATGGAACAGTGCCTCATAAGATTATTGGTAAACATGGTGCTAGCCGTATTATGTTAAAACCTGCTTCTCCAGGTACGGGCATTATAGCAGGCGCATCTGTTCGTTCGGTTATGGAGCAGGTTGGTATTCATAATATTTTAACAAAGCGTCATGGTTCAAAAAATACAATGAATCTCATTCACGCTACGATGGATGCCTTGATGCGGATGAAAGATGCTGTTGCTATTGCCAATAAACGTGGAGTTTCCGTTGGTGAGGTATTCAACTAATGGCCAAAATAAAAACACTGCGAATTACCCAGATTAAAAGTGGGATAGGGTATAAACCAAAAGCGAAAGCTACTCTGAAAGCATTAGGGCTTCGTAGAATGCAGCAAACCGTTGAACAAAATGATACACCTGTTATACGCGGTATGATTAATGTGATCCCATATTTATTAAAGGTTGAAGAAGTATGAAATTAGACTCATTAACTCCCGTTCCAGGTTCAACTAAAAACAGGAAACGTGTTGGTCGCGGTCCTGGTTCTGGACTAGGCAGGACTTCTGGTCGCGGAGAAAAAGGTGCGCAGGCACGGTCTGGTTTTAAGCGTCGTCCATGGTTTGAAGGTGGTCAAATGGCTTTGGCTCGTCGACTGCCGAAACGAGGTTTTACCAATCTTTTTAGAAAGGAATTTCAAATAGTGAACCTTGAAGCTATTGAAAAACTTGGTCTCGATACGGTTGATGCTCAAATTTTAGCCGATAACGGGTTGGTCCGTTCACCGTTGAAACCAATTAAAATCCTCGCAGACGGAGAGTTAAAATTAAAAGTCACAGTTACAGCCAGTGCCTTTAGTGAATCAGCTAAAGAACAAATTGAACAAGCAGGTGGAGCGGCTACAGTACAGTGATCGATAAATTTAAAAGTGTTTTTGTAATTCCTGAACTCCGTAAAAGAATTCTTTTTACGGTCAGTATCCTCATCATTGTTCGGATGGGGGCGCATATTCCAATACCTGGTGTTGATGGAGAAGCCCTTGCTGGGGCATTTACTAATTTACAGAACTCCCTGTTTGGATTATTTAACACTTTTGTAGGTGGTGCATTCCAAAAGGCGTCTTTGTTCTCTTTAGGAATCATGCCTTATATTTCATCTTCCATTATAATTCAATTGATGGGGTCTGTTATTCCTTATTTTCAGAGATTGCAGAAGGAAGGAGAGGCCGGTAGGAAAAAGATTACACAAATCACACGTTACGGAACGGTAATGTTGGCATCCATGCAGTCATATGGTGTTGTTGCTGTTTTTCTTCCTAGCTTAACAGCAAATGGACAATCTGTTGTTATGAATCCTGGTTTTATGTTTACTTTCACCGGGATAATTAGTATGGTAACTGGGACCTTGTTTCTCATGTGGTTGGGTGAGCGGATCACAGAACGTGGCATTGGGAATGGAATTTCCCTTATAATCATGGTGGGGATTATTTCAGCATTCCCAAATGTGATTTTGAGCGAAGTTACATTAGTACGCGAAGGTGTTCGCGGATTACTATCCGAATTTATTTTAATGGGAATTATGTTTTTGGTCATTTGTTTCGTTGTATTACTGACACAGGGAACTCGAAAAATTCCCGTCCAATATGCAAAACGAGTAGTGGGGCGTAAAGTCTATGGTGGACAAAATACACATATTCCGATGCGAGTTAATACGGCTGGTGTGATGCCTATCATTTTTGCACAATCCATTATGTTTATACCCAGCACTATTTCGACATTTTTGGGAGACAGTGAATTTGCACAATCCCTGATGGCCTGGTTCTCTTTTGATCATCCATTTTATTGGGCTGTTTTTGGTTTGATGATCATTTTCTTTACTTATTTTTATACTGCCATTGCCTTTGATCCCGTTCAGGTATCTTCAACTATGAAACAGCAAGGCGGATTTATTCCTGGAGTTCGTCCCGGAAAGAAAACAGCAGAATACATTGATAATATTTTGACCCGCGTAACTTTACCCGGTTCTATTGCACTGGCATTTGTAGCCATTTTCCCATACATCCTGATGAAATCAATGAATATTAATTATGATTTGGCTTCCTTCTTTGGTGGCACGAGCCTGTTGATTATTGTTGGTGTTTCCTTGGATACTTTGCAGCAAATTGAATCCCATTTAATGATGCGGCATTACGATGGTTTTTTAACAAAAGGTAAAATTCGCGGACGGAGACGAATGTAATGGTTTATACAAGGTCACCAAGGGAAGTAGATAAAATTTCACGCAGTTGTCAAATTGTAGCAGATACTTTGATTATGTTAGAACCTCACATAATTACTGGTGCTCGCGTAACTGATTTAGATCAAATGGCAGAAGACTTTATCCGTTCGCAGGGTGCCCGACCAGCGTTTAAAGGTTATATGGGATTTCCAGCAACACTTTGTGTGTCTATTGATGATGCAGTTGTGCATGGTATTCCGGGTGATGATGTTCTTAAAGAAGGTCAAATCGTAGGTGTCGATTGTGGTGCGGAATTGGATGGATATTATGGTGATCATGCCCGTACGTTTTCCATTGGTGCTGTTGATGCAGGAAAACAAAAATTAATGGATGTCACCCGAGAATCTCTGATGAAAGGTATAGAACAGGCAATTCCTGGAAATTATGTTGGTGATATCGGGAATGCGGTTCAGACATGGGCCGAAAGCAATGGATTTTCTGTTGTAAGAGAATTGGTTGGTCACGGTATTGGAAGGGAACTCCATGAAGAACCTCAGATACCAAATTATGGGAAAGCTAAACAAGGGTACAAACTCCGTTCAGGTATGTGTAT
>CAWVTW010000089.1:0-5185 GCA_963933175.1 uncultured bacterium | reverse complement strand
TTTGGTGTTTACACCATCACCATTGAAAAAATGGCCAGCCTGCAGCAGTGGGTGAAAAAGCTAGGTAGGGCTAATTCTCTACAAACAAACGGTCCAAATGTTTTGGATAGAGTATAACAGAAATATTTTTGCGAAGACTATCTGCAATGGTGTCTAATCGTGTTTTTGAAAAACTCCCTTGAGTTTCACCATCAAAAAAAGTAGAGAGAAAAGCCCGGCTTAAGAACCGGTCTTTTGAATCTTGAATTTTAAAAGTCACATTTGGATGTTTGCGTAATCCTTTTTTAGCCCCTTCTTCAGATAGTATTTTATTTCGCAATACGTGATAAAAGGTCATCTTAGGAGAATAATTAACTTGGACTGGTGGTAAAGATTGGATTCCATCAATATAATCTTGAACCAAAAATTCACCTTCATCATATTGTGCAAGAGGAACTTGAGCTACTTCTTTCAAATTAGTAAGAAGACTTTTAATAATATCACTTTTATTTTCAATATTGATCGGTTTTTGACTCCCGTTAAGTTCTGCTAATTGGTAAAGGGTAACAGTCACATCTTGGATTAGGCCATCATCCAAAAAGATATGTTTTGATAGCATTAAATCATTCACAAATTGGTCTGACTGAATTTGTTCTAATTTTTTTGTAATCGTTTTTTTTATTCCATCAATATTGTTTTGGAAATCAGATTCATCAGTGATCATTTGATTCTTTTCATCCAATTTTTTAAGGATGTGCCATCCCAAAGAAGACCGAATTGGGGGAGATATTTCATCAAATGCCATATCGAAGCCATGAAGTTCTAAATTTGGATCCAGAGCATTATAAGCAACCCAACCTAGGTCACCACCAGAATTTTTCATTTTTTCATTGGAAAAAGTTTTAAAGGCTATAGAATCAAATTGAACTGGGCTAACAGATAAAATAATAAAAATAGAGTCCGCATCGTCTTTGCTATTAAAAAAGAGATGTTTAAAATGGCATTCACGATTTGACCAAATGTAATGCTTGCGCATCAATTCATCGCTGACTTGGATTTCGTTATTCATTATCATTTCATAATAAAGTTCATCTCGGAGATATTTGATTGAATCAAGTGAGATGTAGCGGTGGGCGATTGAATCTAAAACCAATTGATCTCGTATTGCAGCTTCAGAAAATAACTTATTCCGAACCAGCATTTGGAGATGCCTATCTCGCTCAAAATCTGAATCTAGTAATTGGGTGTTGATTAAACGTTTTGAGTAAGATTCTGCAAAATCGAATGATGTAACTATTCGAGAGCCCACCATTGCCAATACTTCAGGCGCAACTGGTTTTTCGCAGGAAAAGAAAACAACCAGAGATAGTATTAATTTTATATTGGGTTTCAAAATTGCAATTTAGAATCAGGTCGATTACAACTTTATCCGTTGAAGATCAAATGAATAGTCGTTATAAGGCTCGAATGAATCATCATCACCAGGAATATTAACCAAAATGTAAAGGTTTTGGTCATTAGAATCGACCACTAACCCTCGATCTGTTAGGTTGCCTGCTGAAAGATAATAATAAGATTCTAATTTAGATTCTTGATCAAATTCAATAATAAATACACCAATCTCATCCGCATCAGTTGGGGCAGTGAAAACTCTATTACCATTATTTGAAACAGCCACAGCTAATCCTGGTGATTTTATTAGATATTTTCCAGCAAATGTCATATCTGAACCGCTATAAGAATATATATGCTGGATGTTGCTTTCTGCATCATTGGAAGAGCTGATGCAGGCAAATATTGTATTTTTAGTGGCATTAAAGACAAAATGATGGACATCACCAACGAACCCGTAGGGATCTGAAATATTAGGATCTTGAGAGAATCGCTCACCATCCCAATTATATTTTTTGACAGATGATGATGTTGCTACATAAAGAATCTTATTTTCTTGATCCATGGCTAATTCGCCATTTAGTACTGATTGATTTACATATTCCGTTGAATTTAAGTTTAGGGAAATGCAGGCAGGATCTGTCTTTGAAGAAATAACTACAATTGAATCATTAAAAAAAATAATGTCATTTACATTCATTAATGGAATTGAATATTCACTAATAATTTGAAATTGGTCTGTTTCAACCGTGAAAATAGATGATTCTCCTTCCAAAGCGATTACTATGACTGAATTATCTGAATTCAAATCTAGAGCAACAGGGTGGGACCCAATTTCTATTTCTCCGCTAACAGCCATTTCACTATTGACATCAATTTTTATAATTGAATTATTATTATAATCAGTCAGAAATACAGATTGGTTATTTTCTGTAATAATCATATCTGAAATGGTTCTTCCTAGAGGAAGAATATCAAAATCATGATATTCAAAAAAAATATCTGGATCATCTGTATCTTGATATAAGGAACAGGACAAAAATAGACCTAATAATGGAATAAGAAATTTAATTCTCATGATGAAAATCTATATAAGGATCCAAAGTGAATAATAAATGGAGATGTCAGCTGGCTCTCATTCAGATTTTGATACAATGGTACTTGGATAGTCATCTCAAAATCAAGTTTGTTTGTGGCTCTAGTACCGAGCTTCCCAGTTAGAAAAATGCTGTCTCCGCCACGATCACGAGTGACCTTGCCATATTCGTAATAATCACGAGTAGTTAATAAATGACTTAATTGAATACCGCCGTATAGAAGAGAATTCTCAAGATAGTCTAGATTTATCAAAGATTGCAATTCATTACCATATTGATATCCATAAATATTCTCGCCATTGGAGATTCTTGTAAAAATACCGCCTGAAGCCACAAATTGCTTGATATCACGGCTCGTGTAAATAGAAAGTACCGGATCTACTGTGCCTGTTCCAACTTGGAGATTATCATTGATTCGTTCACCAAATTCATCTGTTTTATTTATTTTACCATTGCTGAGTTTTATGCCAATACCAATCACAACAGGAAGTTGGGTAAAAAATGTGGATTGATATCTTGCCTGGATAACCACATCACCAAGCCCGTAAGATTCACGGAAATACTTCCCGCCATGATATAAGTTTTGGTTTTGACCACGAAATAAAACTTTTTCATTTAGAATATATCGTACCGGGATAAATCCTGTTAAGCTGAATTGATTGGTAATACCGTAGTTTGTAATGACTGTAAAACTACTGGAAATAGTTCTTTCTTTATTATAATTAGGAATGGGTTCTGTTTCATATATTGGAGAATCCAATTGTTCGTGCTCGTAAGAAATTCCAAGAGAAAACTGCCCTTCCTGTGAATCACCATAATTTAATAAACTCCCACCTGGGAGCAGAGGGCGTCGTCAGCTAATTCCGCCTTGAGCGTATCCATTATTCAATTGAAAGACCAGAAAGATGGCCAGAGGAACAAAAATTTGTTTCATGGAAGATCGATTACCAAAAAATTTGGGATTAAATTCGTAACTAATTAAATGGTTACTCTTTATTAATTGCCCGAAAAATTAATAAATTCCTACAAATGAATCTTCAATTAACTCATAAAATTATTCTTTCTTTATTTATTCTGAATTTGGGATACTCAAACGTATTATTTACGGATATTACCTCCTATAGTGGGATTAATTTTTTTGGATCATCCGAAGGTGTATGTTTATTTGACTATAATAATGATGGGTGGGACGATATTTTTTTCACTGCCAGAAATGGTAATAGGTTTTATTTATATAAGAATGAACAGAATATGATTTTTACCGACGTTACATATGAAGCTAATCTTGAAGTTATAATTGATGGAAGAACACCTGTTGCGGCGGATTATGATAATGATGGAGATCTGGATCTTTTTATCGGAAATGCTGCCGGCCAAAGTATGCTATTCCAAAATAATGGGAATGGTGTCTTTCAGGATGTGACAGCGATTTCGGGTGTTCAGGTTACAGAACAGGTGAGAGGAAGTTCCTGGATTGATTTCAATTCAGATGGATTTCTTGATCTGTACGTTGGACTCCTCTATGATCCCAATAAAATGTTCAAGAATAATGGTGATGGTACATTTGTTGATGTGGCACAAAATATTGGTGCAGCAGGCCCCTTATCTGCGGGAATTGTTATGGGACTGGGTTTTATTGATTATGACCGGGATGGTGACCAGGATCTGTTTATTACTCAGGACAACAATAATGGAAATATACTGCTTCGATATGAAGACTACGGAGCCTATACGGACGTTTCGGCTATGTCCCAAACTGATCTGGAAGTCATGGGAATGGGTGTTGCGTTTGGTGATATAAACAGAGATGGACTCTTTGATTTTTATACTACCAACCTGTATCAGAATTCTATGTTACTCAATTCATCTGAAGGAGTTTTTACAGATATAAGTGAATCATCAGGTACGGAAGATACTCCTGGGAGTATGGGATGGGGCACCTTTTTCTTTGATGCTGACAACGATGGCTGGGTAGATATTTACAATAATAATCAAACGAACTTTGGCGGTATTCACAATTCTCTCTTACTTAATAATAGTGATTTGACATTTACTTTAGCTGGATATGAATCAGGAGTAATACTTAACAATAATGGATATGGATCTGCGTTTAGCGACCTGGATCATGATGGTGATCTAGACATGGTCTTGGTAGGCTATCCTTCCAGTGCAGGTTCAGTTAATCTCCTGCGGAATGATTCTGATGTCCAAAATTGGATCATTTTAAAGTTGGCACAATCTGAACAGAATATTTTTGCAATTGGTGCCACAATTGAGTTACACCATTCGGGCATAAAGCAGTTGAATTATATTGCTGCAGGAAACAGCTATTGCAGTCAAAATACATTTGATGTTCATTTTGGTCTGGGACAGGAAACCAGTATTGATTCAGTGATTGTATTTTGGCCCGATGGTATTTCTGAATCTTTTTCAGGCTTAGTTCTCAATGAAATAAACTACCTAAATCGTGGTGCTGGAATTGCCATTCTGAGTACTACTTCAGAGTCGTTTTTACCTGAAATAATTCGTCTATATGATCCGTACCCTAATCCTTTTAACAATAGCACTACATTGGAAATTCAGGTTGCAAAAGACACCAAAAGTAATCTAAGTATTTATAATCTTAAAGGGCAGGAGGTTGTTAGTTTTAATGTTCAACTTCAAAAATCAATTATGAATCACTATAAAATAAATTTTTCAGATTTCCCATCCGGAAT
>CAWVTW010000088.1:0-5202 GCA_963933175.1 uncultured bacterium | reverse complement strand
AATAATTAAAAATAATAAAAGGAAATAAAATGAAGATTAGATTTGATATGAACGCCAAAACCGCCATGGTCTATGGTGGTGCAGCATTTTTACTTGTCATTATCGGATTTCGGTCAATTATAGCGACCTTAGATCCGGACCATATTGGTGTCATGACCTATTTATCAATTGGGGGATTGGTCCTCGAGTTCTGCCTTTTAATTTTATACGCACAAAGTATTTACAGTCTTGGACCCGAAGAAGGTGGCGAAAGTCATGCCAGTCCTGTCAGCGTTGGCAATATGGATGGTAAAGAAATTTCAGAACTGACTGCTGCTGTTATTAAAATCGCACAAATGGGAGAAGGGTTATCAAACCTGGCCAATGGAAAAGTGCGGGATGAGGTGAAAAAAGAGGTTCACGAGATCTTGTCCAAAGCAATCAAGAATTAGGTAATGAAATTATGAAAAAAGTAGAAGTTTATTTCGTAATCAACTTGGGTGCTATTCTAAGTTTATTTGCTATTGAAGGCGAGCTTTCAGTCTATATGCAAAGACAAGACGACATATTGAAAAATGTAGCACAGGACAAACTCCAGACCTTAGTTGAAATAAGCAATGTTGAGTCCAATTATGAAGATTCGGATTACTATCGGCTCTTTTTTAATGTGGAAGGTCAGTACGAGCAAGGGTCTATCGAATTTAATCCGAGTTTTACTACGCCAATCGTTGAAGTAGATGATGAAGGTGTGAAGGTAGATGATTCTTACGATTGGGAGCTTGAGAATGTAACCGTAGAACCCTATACGGATGATGGCAGTGAGAATCGTTACGTAGCAAAGGTTGAGCTAAGTTCAGTAGAAGAAAACTACCTTAACCAGCCCTTTGCTGTTGATCTTGGTGTACAGTTCATTCCCGATATTGATACTATAACATACAATAAATGGTCTGCAGCATTTGGAGATTATAAGGTCACAGATAAACTCTTAAAAATTATCAATAGTGAAGTATCAAGAGAAGGGAGCTTTACAATCAACCGGGGGTTCGACACTCCGGTTACACTCATTTATATGGATGGCCAGCAGTCTGAATTTTTTGTTCTGTTTGATAAGCAAAAATACACTGTTCTGCGTGGTCTGAACTGGGAGATTCCTTTCAGTGTTGGCGGAGTCAATACAGATGCAGATTTCAGCGTTGAACTTGCCGGCGGAAAGGACCTGGTTAAGGAACTTGTTTCTGGCTTACCTCGGGCTTACATAAAAGGCAAGGGCATTGGTAATGGCACGGTGGAAGTGGTTGGTTATAGGAAGCGGGATAAAAAATCCAGCATCACTTCGGCACGAATTGTTGTTGTGGATCCCCAATATAGCTCACCATCTGATGATAAGGAAATTTACATAGGTGAAAAATATATCTTTGACAGCAGGGTGAAAGACGTAGACCGAGACAGGATATCTGTGAAAATTTCAGGATCGGCAGTCAACACAAAAACATTTAATTCATTTGAAGCCAAGCTGACACCAAAAAGCAAGGGCAAGTTGAAGTTCGAAACTTTTGTAGATGGTAATCTGGTCAAGGGTTTAGCTCATGATGTTAAGGTGAGAAAAATTCCACCACCAAAACTTGATTTCAAAAGAATGGGCAAGGGCTCAAACAACCTGCTCTTGACAGTGACAACATACGGAAATAAAAACGGCAAAAAAGCAGTCGTACCTCTCTCTGGTATCTATGGGAAGCTTGAAGAAGAGCAACCTGAGAAAAGAGTCGGAAACCGACGGGTGGTAAAATATAGTCTTGAGTTGGATGAACCACAGTTTGGTTCTACAACTGAAATAAAAATAAAAGTTATTGATAAATACAAAGCAGAGTCTGTTTCTGATAACGAGTTTGAATATTATGATTAATAGAATGAAAATAAGAATTCTGATTTTCCTGGCAGGATCCGGCCTTATGGCGCAGGAGTCCTTATTCTGGGAAGTTGCAGATCCTATTGTGAATAGTGAGTTTATTGAAGCGTATATCAATCGACTTATAGAAGTTGACAAGTTTGAAGAGAATACCATTCAGGCATCTCATTCTGTAATTGTACAGGTTGAAATCACAGATGATAAGGTTGAGCTAAAAAAATTAAAGGCCAAGAACTACCAAATGGGTGAATACCAGTCTTTCATGATGGACGAGATAGCAAAGATGGATCCAATACAGTTAAATACTATTTTGGAAAGAGAATATAAATGGAAGGATGTTAGCAGGCGCGATTTATCAGAACTGGAAGAATTCAGTACCGTAGACAATATTTTCAAAGAACGTAGTTTTAAGGATGCTCGGGATGCATTCTGGTGGTCCAATTCACAGATCAGTGCAAGTACATCTCTGAAAGTATTTATCAGGCAGAAAAGCAGTAATCTGGCATTTAGGATTGAGCAGGGTTTTGGCGATCTGGGTTTTAGTCGTCAATTATCAAGAAATTTATTGTTGGGTATCTCTAATGATATTGTTAGTACCTACATAATAATTCCCGGAAATACAGAATCTGTTTTAAATGGCATTGGCCATCCGCTAGAAGGGAATAGTGGTTTTGGTTTTAAGTTTGATACTCATATGCTGGGAGGTCAGGTTAATTATATGGATGTTGATGGTGAAGAATATGATTATACCAAAGTATTCAGCCGCAAACACTTGGTGCTACCAGCCAGCAGTGGTTTAATGTACTGGAGTAATACGTTTCAAATTAATAGAAAAATAGACTCTGGTTATGGTTCAAAAATAAAAGACCAGAAAAAAGAAAAAGCGAAGGCAGAAAAAAATATTGTAAAGAGCCGTACCTGGATAACAGGGGATGAAAAATATTCTGGTCTTTTTCAAAGCAGCGATGATGGAATGGTGGTTATTACAGTAGACAGAAATGAAAAAGATCATAAAGCAGCTGCAAAAGGCAGAGAATGGACCAAATCAGGAAGTAAAATTGAAGCTATTCTCAAGGAAAGAAAAAAGAATCAAGTAATTCTAACTAGAAAAAGTGATAATAGAGAGTTGGTGTACAAAATCACGGACCTATCCGAAGAAGATCAGAAATTTTTGGATGGACTCAAGTGGGATGGAGAACAAACAATATCAATTCCAGTTGAAACATTGACTTCATCCGATCAACAACTCATCAGAGCCGCTACTGGAATTGTCAAGGCAAGAAAAGGAAAGGGTCGCGAATTGAAAGTAAGCGAACCTTTTGCTTCTATGAGGCTGAAAGCAGGTCTTTCATTCACCCAGCTTGTTCATGGGGTGGTTGACACGCTAAATAGTGTTAGCATTTCAGATCGCATAACAGGTTCTAATTCAATTGGTTTTTATGCAAAAGTTGAAGGTGTAACAGATACCAAAAATACTAAAGCATATTTACAACTCAATATATCAGGTAATGGTTTCAAAGCCTATAGCCTTGGATTTGAGCATAATGTATGGAAAATGGTCAACCTGGGAGTTGACTGCACTCTATACCCCAACAATTCTTCAATTGAATTTCAAGATAAACGTGATAACCTTGAAAGTACTTGGAATTGGTATCCTGGCAGTCGGCCTGACGAATCGGGAGAAGGTGGTGGAAGTTTATTAATTGCCCCATATGTGACTGTCAATTTTTAAATTATTTTGGATATAAATATGATACATAACTCAAGAAATTTATTGTGGATGCTGTCCCTGAATATTGCATTGAATGCCCAGGATAGTATTGCATTAAAAAATGACAATGCACAGGTTACTGAAGATGGTTCTATATCTATTAGTGTGCTTAAAAATGATGATATAAAAGATAAAAGCAACCTGATATTAGAGATTGTGGAAGCACCAAAGTTTGGTACTGCGGAGATCAATGGTAACAGCATTGTTTATACCCCCAATCCCAATGCGAATGGAATAGAGGTGTTTAGATATAAGGCAGATACTGGGACAGCAAGCGGGACAGCTCAGGTAAGGGTTAATGTCAATGCGGTTAATGATGCGCCTGAAGCGATTGTGCTTGAAAAGAATACAATACTTGAAAATACCCCCGCTGGTACTGTTGTTGGGGCCTTAACTACGACTGATCCTGATGAGGGCGATAGATTTTCTTATGAACTCGCACGAGATGGGAGCAGAGACAACTTTAAAATAAATGGTTCCAACCTTGTCACCAAACAATCCTTTGATTTTGAAGAGACCGCTACCTATACTGTCACCATACAGACTACTGACTCTGGAAAAGAATCTTTTGTTGGAACAATTGCAGTTAAAGTTGAGAATGAAAATGAACCGCCTATTCTTAAGGGCAATAAAAACCTGAAATTATTTCATGCAGAAAATGCAGGTAAAATTGTAGCAAGCCTGGAAGCCAGCGACCCTGATGCAGACCAGACTGGTATTAAGTACAAGCTCAGCGCCAGTCCAGACAAAGGAGTATTCAAGATTACCCGCAGTGGGGATCTCTCATTTTTAAGAGAACCGGATTTTGAAAACCCCATTGATGAAAATAAAGATAATGTGTATGAAGTTGCATTTAATGCTGTAGATAGTAAGGATAGCAAACTGTTTGTTGAAGGAACCGCATCCATCACACTTACGGATGAACTGGAGACAGAGGTAAAAACGCTGGATAAACGTAAATTTATTGCATGGACAGTTGATCATCAGCCCTATCATATATTAATGGAAGATGCAATTCAAGATTATATAGATCTAAAATATATGGACGATGAATCTAATGTAGATGGCATTGATGATGGTAACGGTGAAGTAATAAGAGAATTGAACCCCACTGACCAAATTATTTTAGTACAGAAAAAAGATAATAGTGACGAGATCCATGAAATCTGGTATGGAAATGGCCTTGACTATACGATTATAGATCGGGAAAAAGTAGATTGGGTATTCAGCCAGGATATTCAAACTGTTCTCATGACACGTGATCAATATTTAACCAATGATTCTGAAACAGTATTTCATGAGAGTGAGAGTGAGAGATTAATTGCTGGTTACGGATCACAATTCTCAGTATGGCACAGCAGTAATTTTAAATTGTCCTTGTCTTCCTTTTCCATGCGATCCAACCTGCTGCAGTATGCTGCGAATATGCGAGTAGGAAATGAATTAATTGGCCTGCCCGGTTTACTTGGCGGTTCAAGTGAGTTGGGTGTAGCTACGCAACGATCAGAATTTGGTTTCAGGATGCCATTTGCGTTTGATGTTGGTA
>CAWVTW010000087.1:0-5214 GCA_963933175.1 uncultured bacterium | reverse complement strand
ATTTGGTCTAAAAAAGGTTTTATCAATAGGGGCGCCTCTGTTTGACCGACAAAAATATTAGCACTACAGGATAATGTTTCTGCGCCGCTTGTTCCAATAGTCCATTGCATAAAATGACTGATAGTTTCAATAACTATTTGCATAATACCATAGTAATAAAGGACGCTCATAAAACCACCGAAAAAGATTATTGTAGGTAAAACTTTAAAAGCAAATTGAAAACCAAATCCGGGCCAATTTGAATTAGGTGTAGTAAAAAAATGTTCTGCATTAGCCAAATTTCCAAAAAGAAATTGTGCACCATAGTCAGACAGACTCAAAAATTGGGCTATTTTATCACTAAATGTTTTAAAAAAATATTGACCAGTTATATCATGGTGAACCATATAACTAATACTTACAATTACAAGTAAGGCACTTATATAGCGTTGATAATCTTGAGTCCACTTTAGCCAACTATTTAAAAACAATATTAGTAATAGAGTGATTAATAATAATCCAATATTTGGCCCAAGAATGGTTATTCCATATCCTATTGAAGTCCCACCAACTGCTAGAATTATAATACTTTGAATTCCACCTCCTAATTTTATATCATCTTTTTGGAGAAGGTAGGTAATTAAGAGTAACCCTAAAATCCCCATACCTGTAAAACTTAAATAATCATCTCTTAAAATAATTAATGCAAATAAAAATTGCAGGCTAAGTCCCCAAAGAATTGGTCTCAATTTTATTTGTTTAAAATTATAAGATAAAGCGACAGCGATTCCTAACAGGGTTACTAAGCCGGCTAAACTAATTAGATTCATTATTCATCCTCCGGTGATTGATAGCAGTTCCGGCAACGTGCTTCATACTTATCTAATTCTCCAATCACCACCTGTCCCGCATCGCTTGAAGTCCGCTGTGTGTAGGTAGCTGGATTTCCGCAATGTACACAGATAGCCCGGAGCTTATCGAGATAATCCGCTTCACACATTAGTTGGGGCATGGGACCAAAAGGGATGCCACGATAGTCTGTATCCAATCCAGCTACTACCACACGTTTTCCCTGGCTGGCAAGTGTTTTGCAAACTTCTAAAATAGAATCATTAAAAAATTGTGCTTCATCAATTGCCACGACGCTAGCGTTTTCAGCCAGATGTAATATTTCCTGTGGAGTATTTACAAGATGAGATTCCAATTTCATTCTGTTATGGCTCACTATGTGAGTTTCACTATATCTGGAATCGATTCTCGGTTTAAAGATTATGGTGGGCATTTTGGCAATCTGGGCGCGGCGGAGTCGTCGAATTAGTTCTTCTGTTTTTCCAGAGAACATACTACCGCAAATTACTTCGATCCATCCTGCGTCCTTGGGGGTAAGTGTCATATATTTTTTAAGATTGAATTTATTTTTGTTCGAATAAGGTCAACAGCGACTTTATTCTCTCCGCCTTCTGGAACAATAAGATCTGCAAAATATTTGGACGGTTCCACAAATTGATCGTGCATAGGTCGTACAGTTGCTAAATATTGTTTATTCACCGAATCTGGTGTCCGTCCTCGCTCATGGATGTCCCGTGTTAACCGTCGTATAAAACGAATATCAGCCGGTGTATCCACAAAGATCTTTATAGCAAATAAATCGCGAAGTTGGGTATAATGAAGTGTGAGAATTCCCTCCACAACGATCACATGATGTGGTGTAATTGTGTTGGTCTTATCCATGCGGACATGGGTGGAAAAATCATAGGTTGGGATATTTACTGGTTCGCCATTTAGTAATCCCTGTAAATGGGATTCAAAAAGTTCAATATCAATGGAATCTGGATGGTCATAATTCTGAATCACCCGTTCTTCATATAGAACATGAGAGAGATCATTATAGTACGAATCCTGTTCAATAACTGCCACTTCACCTTCACCATATTCTGAAAGAATCCCTTTTGCCAGTGATGTTTTGCCAGATCCTGTTCCTCCGGCGATCCCAATAATTATTGTATTCATTTTAAATGTGAATCATCAAATGCATTGGGTAGAAGTTCCGAAGATGAAAGTGTCTTCAGCAATCCGTTTTTATCACAAATATGCACTAGAATTTCTTTACAAAGATCCCAGATCACCTGCCGACAAGCCCCACAAGGTGAACCACCATTTTCTGTGGCAACAGCTAGGGCGTTGAATGAAGTATGCCCTTCGGCAATGGCGCGAAAAAGAGCGACCCTTTCTGCGCAGCAAGTCAGTCCATAACTGGATGATTCAACATTACAACCACCTATGATTTCCCCGGACTCGGTTTCTACCGCTGCACCCACGCGATAATTGGAATAAGGTGCATGTGCATGATTCCGCATATCCATAGCAGTTTGAACTAGTTTCTGCTTCATATTTATTTTATTTGAAAATTTTGAAAATATTTTAGAGAGGTTATGCCGATTATAAATCCGCCAATATGAGCAAACCAAGCAACACCACCAGTTGTATCAACCCCCAAACTACCAAGTCCACCACTTAATTGCATTAAAAACCATAACCCAAGTACAATTTGTGCGGGCACAACAAATGTTGTAATAAAGATTATAATCACAGCCAGAACATGAACCCTTGCTTTGGGAAATCGGATCATATAAGCCCCCAAAACACCGGCAACCGCGCCACTGGCTCCAATCATTGGAATTTGGGAAGCAGGTTCAACAAAAAATTGCGCCAAGGCTGCTCCAATACCACAGGCCAAATAAAACATGAAATATTTAACATGCCCTAAAATACTCTCAACGTTATCTCCAAAAATGTATAGAAACCACATATTGCCTATAATGTGAGCAAATCCACCATGCATGAACATGGATGTAAAAATAGTGAGTGGATTGAATTCAGCAGGAACAAATCCGTACATATAAACCAAGGAATTACCTATACCTGGATCATTGCCGGAGATCCAAAATTGGCCGATAAAAATGAGCACATTTAAGGCAATAATACCAAAAGTCACAAAGGGAAATAGAACCCTTGGGTTATCATCTTTGTAGGGAAAAAACATTAATAAACAACAAAGTAGATGGTTTCGGCGGACTCATTGCCCATCCGATCCCGCACTTTAAATTCAATCTTGTGTTGGCCTGCTGTTAAAGGTTGGTTAAAGGGATATGATATTTCTTTTTTGATGGGTTGATAGGCAAAAAATATGGGGGTATCATTAAACAACAGATCAAAAGATGCTTCCTCAGATTCGATCCCCGAAATAAGGTCGTCCACGACTATTTTAATTTCATTCACATCTTGGATCTGGTACCGGGCGCTGTTAGCTGGAAACGTGTTTTTAATTTGAGGAGAATCCAGATCTTGGATCACTGTAACTGCAGCCATTTGGCTCAACTCAGCCGCAAGAATCTGTTTTCGCTGATTATTCTCTGTGGGTATATAAACCCATTTTCCTCCTTTTTGATCGTAATAATAGATCCCAAGGTTTGTATGTGCTGCCAGATCGCGCTCATACTGAATCCAAACTCGAAATTTATTCTTGAGCATAAGATCGTAGGGTTGGAGCTGATAAACAGGTGATAAATGAAAACCATCCTTCACCGGAACAAATTCTTTTATCTGGTCTATCCAGATTACATTGGTCTGGTAAAATGTATTGGGCTGGGTCTGGATGGAACAGTTACGGTCATTGGAAATAATATTAGATTCTTCTCCTGGGCCTGTGGCAGTGAGTTGATAATGAAAACGTGTTTCCCGAATTTGTCCTTTGTCGGATAATTCCACATCCACATATTTCATATCATTGACAACATGATGAGAAAGACGTTCCGTGAGAAATGTATTGGGCCCGATTTGTTCCAATGGATAAGACATAAATGTATTATCGTTTGCCAGTTTCATGCTGGCTTGTGCCGGAACGTATTGATCCATCTCAAATTGAAAAAATAGCCCACGTTCCGTGTTGGCGATTTTTAGGTTTGGACGAATATCAATTACACTTAATTTAGGTGTCATTGAACTCCAATGGTAAGGACTCACCATACCGCCAAGTTGATTGATTCCAATAATTTGTAAAATTCGATCACGTATAGATTTTAATGGCAGCGTTATATGGAGATCTTTTTTGACCTGTTCCGCATGGATGATTTCAACTTTTTCATCGGGAAACCCGTAAGGAGTGAAATTGTAAACCACCGCATCCCGAATGGGTAAGCCGCCTCGTTTTGGAGATAATGCCAGTGTGATAACTTTTCTATCCCGGAAGATTTCTTTTGCATCTATGGTCATGGGAAAAGTGCCAACTATCATTCCACGAACCACTGCCTTGTTCCCTTTTGCATCAAAAATGTTAATTGTAACAGAATGGAAACCCGGTAACAGCTGAAGAATTCCTGAATCATTTTCGGTATGGATGGAAATTTTCTTATGCTCTTCAAGTCGATATAATTTTTGGAATTCGCCCAAGTTTTGCCGTTTCAAATCATATTGAATAACGGTGCCTGCAAATTTCCCTTCCCTGAACGGAATCCTGGTATAATCCAGTTCATACTTCATTTTACCATCGATCAATAATTCAGCTCGATGGAATTGATAAACATTATTTCCCCCTTCCCGCTTATCTACCGCTTGGATTGCAAATGCAAATTCACCAAAGACACTAACTGTATCCGCAAAATGATACACGCCTGAGTTATCCCGATAAATTGGAATAGTCTGTGTGAGCGGACTTGCATTTACAACAGAGCCTTGGGAGATAGGGATAATGGCCAGTTTTTTAGGAATAGGCATGACATGATCCGGAAGATTAAATGCATGGGTAAGCGGGTTCAATGGTATACTTTTACCACTCCGGTATTCAAAATGAAGATGAGGTGCAAATGAATTTCCTGTGTTCCCTGAATATCCAATCACATCTCCTTTTTTCACTTGGAACTCCCGACGGGAAAAATGTGCATCTACCCTGTAACTCCTCCGTTTTGCCTGTTGTAATCGCCAGACCTTTTCCATAATGGGTGTAAAGGAATCCAGGTGTCCATAAACTACTTCATGGCCGGAAATGGTGGTTAGGTAAAGGGCTTTCCCGTAACCGTTATAGTTGGATGTCATACGGTGAATAAAACCATCTTCCACCGCGAGAATTTCCTGGCCAATAACTCCATTGGTTTTAATATCCAAACCCATATGGAAATGGTCACCCCGGTTTTCACCAAAATTGGACGAGTATAGTTTACTGACTCGTGTAGGCCATAA
>CAWVTW010000086.1:0-5270 GCA_963933175.1 uncultured bacterium | reverse complement strand
GAAATAGGTGGTAATCCTCATGAAGTTCTGGCACATGTCAGTGGAAAAATGCGAATGCATTTTATAAAAATTTTACCGGGAGATGTGGTGACATTAGAGATTTCACCTTATGATTTATCCCGCGGTCGTATTACATACAGACAAAAGTAGAGAAGAATGAAAGTTCGTCCATCAGTAAAGAAAATGTGTTCAAAGTGCAAGGTCATTAAAAGAAAAGGCGTTGTACTCGTAATTTGTGAAAACCCTAAACATAAGCAACGTCAAGGATAAAAAAGACCTATGGCACGTATTGTTGGTGTAGATATTCCAAGGAACAAGAAAGTTCCATATTCATTGCGGTATATCCACGGTATTGGCTTAACAACTGCACAAAAACTGTGTGTAGAAGCCAAAGTGGATCAAGATACCCGTGTTCAAGATTTAACTGAAGAGCAGGTAGTTGCACTTCGTGACGCCATTTCCAGTCTTGGCTTTATCGTTGAGGGTGAGTTACGATCTCATACTGCGATGAACATCAAAAGGTTGAAAGATGTAGGAACCTATAGGGGTCTTCGTCACCGCCGTGGTCTTCCTGTAAACGGTCAACGTACAAAAACAAATGCCCGTACACGGAAAGGTAAGAAACGCACCATTGGCTTGGGCAAGAAATAATCATTAAAAAAAAGAGAGCTTATTTTGGCAGATAATAAACCAAAAAAGAAAAAGAAAAAAAGTGCAGAGCCTCATGGTATTGCACATATTAAATCTACATTTAATAATACGCACGTTACGTTGACCGATATTCAAGGGAATGTGATTGTTTGGGAAAAAGCTGGTACTTCTGGGTTTAAAGGATCACGGAAAAGTACAGCTTATGCCGCAACAATGGCAGCGGATAAAGCAGCTTTAGCTGGAATAGCTTTGGGGCTATCCAGCGTAGATGTTTTGGTGAAAGGTCCGGGTTCTGGACGTGAATCCGCTATTCGTGCTTTGGCTGTAGCCGGTTTACAGATTACAAGCATTAAAGATGTGACACCATTGCCTCATAACGGGTGCCGCCCCCCAAAACGAAGACGAGTGTAAGGAGAATTAATGGCTAAAACACAAACCACAAAAGGTAAAATTGTACGGAAATTTGGGGAAAATATTTTTGGAAATCCAAAATATGATCGCCTTTTGAATCGAAAACCTTATGCACCAGGCCAACACGGACAGGGACGTAGGCCCAAATTATCGAATTATGGAACTCAACTCAGGGAAAAGCAAAAGATAAAATTCATGTATGGCCTTTTGGAAAAACAATTCCGATTGAATTTTGCAAAAGCAGATAAAATGAAAGGTGAAACTGGCACAAACATGCTCCAATTATTGGAAAGTCGATTAGATAATGTTGCATACCGTCTTGGATTTGCGCCTTCTCGCCCTGCCTCACGTCAGTTAGTGAGCCATAAACATTTTCTCGTGAATAATAAAGTTGTAAACATCCCATCATACCTTGTTAAACAAGGAGATGTGATCGAAGTTCGCGATAAAAGTAAAAAAATGGATATCATTCTTGAATCCATGCGTCGAATTAAAGGAGACATGGATCTTCCATGGCTCGAATTAGATAAAGCAAAACTACGCGGGACTTTCGTTGCTGTTCCCGATAGAGATGAAATGCAATTGACTGTAAATGAACAGTTAGTTGTAGAATTATATTCAAAATAATTGAAATAGGGAAAACACTTCATGGCTACTAAAGCAATAGAACTCAAAGTTAATTACAATGATGAAGTAAACGATGGCAATATAGGTACATTCGTTGTACAGCCACTAGAACGTGGGTATGGCACAACACTGGGAAATGCAATGCGTCGCGTATTGCTAACAAGCATACCCGGTGCGGCAATCACTCACGTTAAAATTGAAGGTGTACAGCACGAATTTTCTTCTTTGACTGGTGTTAAAGAAGATGTTGCAGATATCATTATGAACCTAAAGAAAGTTAGGTTCAGGCTAATGGATAACGCACCGGATAAGGTCACACTAACTCTGAAAGGGAAAAAAGTGTTTACTGCGCAAGATATCCAGGACGCTAGTGATCAATATAAAGTACTGAATCCGAATGAATACATTACTGAGATCAATGCAAAAGGAAAATTAGAATTAGAATTACGAATTGGTATTGGAAAAGGATACGTTCCGTCAGAAGAAAATGACTTACCAAATCTTACCGTAGGCACCTTATCAATGGATAGTATTTTTAATCCTGTCACAAATGTAACATTTGATGTTCGTCCTGTCCCAGGTGCAAAAGAACCCATCGAGATCTTAACGGTTGATGTAGAAACAGATGGTTCTATTACTGCAAAAGATGCTATGTCTTATTCAGCAACTTATCTTCGTGAACATTTAAAATTCATTGAAGCAATATCTAATCCTTCTGTTTTGGAGATCTCTGATGGTGTCTCAGAAGAAACAATGGAATTAAGGAAGCTCCTGAACCAGACAATCGACGAAATGGAATTATCAGTACGAAGTTACAACTGTCTGCAAGCTGCTGGTATCAAATACATTCAAGAATTAGTTAGCAAAGAAGAAAATCAAATGTTGAAATACAAAAACTTTGGTCGAAAATCGTTAACTGAATTAGTCGAAAAATTGGATACAATGGGTCTTCATTTTGGTATGGAAGTTGAAAAAATTATGGCAGAAGAAGGCTAAACAATGAGACACAATAAAATCGGACGAAAATTGGGTCGCAAGACAGCTCATCGGAAGGCACTGATGTCGAACTTGGCATCTGCATTAATCACACATAAAAAGATTAAAACCACCGATCCGAAAGCTAAAGAACTCCGAATGTTTATTGAACCACTTGTAACATTCGCAAAAAGGGGCGATATCCATGCGCGGCGTCAGGTTCTGAAAAGGATTAGACATAAGACGATAGTTCGTGAGTTATTTGATACAGTGGGGCCGGCATTTGCTAATCGTGATGGTGGATATACGCGTATCACCAAATTAGGATTTCGTGATAACGACTGTGCATCTATATCTATAATAGAATTCGTAGATATGGTTGGTGAATTGGCACCCCATGGTGAAACCGAAGATTAGGCTACTAAACTAAGTTGAATAATTAAGTGAACCGTAATAGGAACACAGTGGGAAGGGCAACATTTGTTGCCCTTCTTTTTTTATTTACATCGAGTGCATTCGCCGAAACATTTGATATTAGAGCATTATGGGTTGTTCGTGATCATATCATTTCTAAAGAGAAGATCGATGAAGTCGTGGAATTCGCTAAAATGAATAATTATAATCATCTCTTTGTTCAAATTCGAGGTAGGGGCGACGCTTATTACACTTCCCAATTGGTTCCACGGTCACACTTATTGACGAAAACAGATTTTGACCCTTTAGCGTATATCCTGAAAAAAGGTCGCCAGTCAAATATCAAAATTCATGCCTGGTTCAATGTATATTATCTCTGGTCCTCGCCTAAAATTCCATCTCAATCGGATCACTTACTTTTGTCCCATCCTGAGTGGATTGATTCTAAATCACCTGACCCTATTAATATTAGTAATACAATTGCGGCAATGAAAAAGAACAGACAATCCAATGGTGAGGGATTTTATCTTGCTCCAACTCATCCGGAAGTGGATGCGCATCTCCAAAACGTTCTCACTGAATTACTGCAAAATTACAGGTTAGATGGAATCCACTTCGATTACATTCGGTATCACGATCTTGGATGGGGATTGAATCCAATTGGACTCAAATATTTTCTGAATTATAATAATTCCATGCCTGGGTTGCCATCTCTAGAAGTGAAACAAAAACCTTCCTTTGCTGAATTTAAACGATCTGCAATCACAAGGTTTATCAGCAAGGCATCTACACGCATTAAAGCTTACCAGCCGGATTGTATTATATCTGCAGCAGTAAAACCAAATTTATTTAGCGCCCGAAACACCTTTAGCCAAGAATGGGATGTGTGGCTTGCTGGAGGATTTATAGATTGGGCCGTACCCATGAATTATACAATGGATCTTAGCACTTTTGACAAGAATATCCGAATAATGAAGGAGAATCTTCCTTTAAAGTATTTAGATCGGGTTGTAATGGGCATTGCCACCTATAACCAGAATGCGAGAAATGCCGGAAAAAAGATTTACCATGCCGGGAAAAATGATTTTGGTGGAATTAGTGTTTTTTCTTATACCGTTTTCAAGAATGAACCATCCTATGCAGATAAATTAATCAAATATTTAAAATAATTATTTAATAAAGTTAGAGTAATCAATGTCTCGAACCATTCATCCACCCACCGGAGATAAACTTTCCTGTAAGAATTGGCAGATAGAAGCTGCGTATCGAATGATCCAACATAATCTGGATCCAGATGTAGCAGAAGTCCCCGATGAACTCATTGTTTACGGCGGGAGAGGGAAAGCAGCTCGAAACTGGGAATGCTATGATGCTATTCTTGAAACTTTAAAAAGACTTGAACCGGATGAAACATTATTGATTCAATCCGGCAAACCCGTAGGCGTTGCTAAAACGCACACTACATCACCAAGAGTCTTAATCGCCAATTCCAATCTTGTACCCAATTGGGCGAATTGGGAGCATTTCAATGCATTGGAAAAAGAAGGCCTTATGATGTTTGGTCAAATGACAGCGGGCAGTTGGATCTATATTGGAACCCAGGGGATTTTACAGGGGACATACGAAACTTTTGTTGCTGCAGCCAAAAAACATTGGAATGTGGATTCCTTGGCGGGTAAACTTATCTTAACGGCTGGTTTAGGCGGAATGGGTGGCGCACAGCCTCTGGCGGTTTCCATGGCAGGTGGCGTATCAATTAATATTGAAATTGATCCATGGCGAATCCAGCGACGGTTGGAAACAAAATATTTAGATAAATCAACTGACAGTCTTGATAAAGCTCTGGAATGGGCTCAGGATGCCATGAATGCCAAAACGCCACTATCTATTGGATTGCTGGGGAATGCAGCTGATTTAGTACCAGAATTTGCCAATCAGAGTATAATCCCTGATCTGGTTACAGATCAAACATCTGCACATGATGAATTGGTTGGTTATTTACCAAATAATTTTACTTTTGATGAGGCTAATGCACTCCGTGAATCAGATTCAAAAAAATATATTGAAGAATCTTTCCGTGCTATGGGTGAGCATGTGCAGGGGATTCTTGCTTTGAAGGCTAAGGGGGCAATTGCATTTGATTATGGGAATAATCTTCGTGCACAAGCCGTGAAAGCCGGAGTAGAAAATGC